>NZ_WWFG01000003.1:300000-469339 GCF_026127265.1 Nostoc sp. KVJ3 | reverse complement strand
TCTTTTTTGGTGCAAGTTTTGGCAGCGTGAATCAGAATGTCGCCGCGATAATGAATGGGCCAGCCTCGGGTTTCAACATTTTTGAGAGCATAAATAATTGCCCATGCCCAAGGCTGACGGACAGATAGCGCTTTCACGGGTTTTAAAACTCCAGTAATTGAATGTGTGCGTCTAATGCCGCGATCGCTGGATCTGGCTGTAAATTATCTCGCCAAGTTCAAAAATTTTGAGGTTGATAAATCGCACAACATGGTCGCAGTGCCGAGCTTACCGTAAAGGCGGTTTTTCTCAACAATCAACTCGATAGTGCGATCGCTTGGGTCTTTGGTGTAGACAGCATCCCGGTAAAGCATGATTAACTGGTCACAAACCTCAAAAATTTCACCAGAGTTGCGAAGTAAATGACGATTGGGGCGTTTATCAGCCGTAGTTTGATTCCCCCGATTGATTTGACAGCCCAAAAACACAGGGATTTTGTGAGACTTGGCAATATCCCGAATCTGGCGGGTAATCTTGCCGACTTCAAAAGCCATGTTTCCGCCGGATTCCAAAGGAATCTGCTGCAAGTAATCAATAAACACAGCACCAATAGAACCACCAAATTCGGCAATAGCACGGCGCACTGCACTTGCAATCATTGCGGTTGTAGGGGAGGAATGCTCGTAAACCTTCCAAGGCAGTTCCACCATCTGTCCTATACCTTGTGCTATTTGCTCCCAGTAGCACTGAGTATTGGTTTGAATCATAGAAGCGTCTACGCCAGTGATTCGGGCCAGCATTCGGGCATTGAGTTGATTCTTGTCCATTTCTGGAGTTACATACAGAACTGGTTTTCCAAGTTTGGTCATGATTTCGTAAGCGTAAGAAATCATAAAGTGAGTTTTGCCCATGTGGGATTCAGCAGCCACGACTACCAAGCTGCTGGGATAAATGCCACCGGTGATATTTTCGAGGTCGTACCAACCAACTTTGTCGCCTGCCATATTCCCCATCTCCAGCTTTTGAAAAAGTTCAATGCCCATGTCTTGTGCTGAGAAAACTTTGCAGCGTTCATCGCTTTGATTTTGAGTTACAGTGAAAACTTTCGCCTCAGCTTGCCCAAGAACAAGTGGTAGTTCAGTTTGCGTCTCGTAACCGAGTTGGATAATTTCCGATCCCACTTTGATTAACTGTCGCCGTCGGTATTTTTCCATCACCAAATCTGCCAAAGCATCGATGTTGACGGCGGATACAGTGCGGTCTACCAGAGTTGCTAACTTATTCCTGCCACCAATGCGATTGAGCAGATTGTGGTCAGCCAACCATGCAGTGACGCTTAGTAAATCTGTGGGTTGAAACAGAGCGTGAAGCGTTGTCGCAGCTTGATAAATGTATGAGTGAGCGCTGATGTAAAAGGCTTGGGTTACTAAGCGATCGCTGACTCTGGTTATTGCTTCTGGGTCAAGCATAATCCCGCCCAAAATAGCTTCTTCAGCTTCGATATTTTGTGGAGGCAAGTTGTCAAGTGACCTGTCAGGATGGAAAGAAACTACGTTGTCTTGATTAGGGTGCATAATTATGCTCTTAGTGCTAATTTTAACTGCGCTTCAACTTCTCGCAAATTTGTGGAAGATGGTTTGGAGTTGCTCGAAACTTTTGGCTCATTTGCTTTGGCTTGAAGTTTCGCTTTTAGCTCCAGCATTTGTGGGCTGTGTTGATACTCATTGGATGGAACCTGTTTGAGAAGCTCTTGCTGACGGCGCTTATGATCTTGTGCCAAAGCATCTTCGAGCGTGATGCTAGTGGTGTTGCTTGGTCTTTTTGTCGTAGCAGTATGCAATTGGGGTAGGGGCTGTTTTTCTGTTTGCAATGCCTGGTTATAGCGCTGCATCAGGTTCGTCCATCCCCCTTTGGTTTTCTCCCAGGTGTTCATGACTGCGATCGCATGAGTAATTTCAAGTTGTGCAGAGCGTTTCGATTTCGTGGCTAATTCTTGTGCTAGGAAGTCCACGACTATCGGGTTGAAATTCTGGTAGAGGTTATTCAGCTTTCGCTCTCCATTGCGCCAAGGCAAAACCCAGCAATTCCACTTGATTGTTTCTCTGACAAGCAGTGGTAGAGAATCATCACTCATAGCAGTCGGGTCTGTTAGCCAAGCATCAATCAGTTCTTTTACGTTCCGGGCTGTCTTGTAGGGACAGGTTAGTTGCGGCTTATTCGCTTGTTCGCGTTTCTCGAACGACCCCCCCGCAATAGTTGATCCTCTTGAGGGATTATCGGTTTGTTGCAAAGACTCGGATTTTTTTAACAACGAAGTGGGTTGTTGTGGGGTTGGTTCTTCTGGGGTTGGTTTTTCTAAGCTTGGTTTTTCAAGTTCAATTTCTTTCGTTGTTAAATCAAGTTCTTCTTTTTCACACACACTCTCATGGGTGGGGGGCGCGGGTGGCGAAGCCAGGGGCGCGTCCTTGAGTGGATAGACTTCAATTGGATAATCTTTAATTGGATAATCTTTGGGTGTCCCCCCAACACTACCGGGGTGTTCCCCCAACACTACCGGGGGTGTTCCCCCAGCACTACCGGGGTGTCCCCCCAGCACTACCCCTAGTGTCCCCCCAACACTACCTAAATCTTTCTTTCCTCTGATTAAGGAAGACGGTTTTAATGGATTAGGGAACCAGTCTTCCATGTCCGTAAGACTGTAATGATTTGATGTTTGTAACCCGTTATTCTCTCTGCTGGTTTTTGTGATCAAATTCCAACAGATAAGTTCATTTACTGCTGCGATCGCTTTTCGCCGTAAAGTGTCAGTTGGTGAATTTGGAAAAGACCCCCGAAAGCAGAACTCACCAATGGATTTGTAGGAAGGGAAAGCATTGTTATCACAACCGGCTCGACGGCACAAATGACAGTAAACACGATATGCCTCCATTGTTAATGGCAAATCGTCAAGCTTACTATCCATATAAATATGGCGTTTTTTTCTGTTATCGCTAAAGCTGTCGGTAGTCATCTTTTAAACCCTCCAGCAATGTTTATTTTTTTTGTTAAACTCATCGTTAGAATCCTACAAAAACTTTTTCTTCCCCCGCCTCTGAAAAGTAGGTGGGGGATTTGCTTTTACTCTCGTACCGGAATAGGAAATTCTCTAACTTGGAGATGAAGGGGAAACTCTTCAATCTCTCCCCCTTTTTTGTCACGGGTTTTGAATCGCTGTCCCCCAAATATTGCATTCGCCCCCAACTGCTTCACAAACATAGGCGTTTTAGCTGCGTGACATTGTTGGACAATTGATTCGAGCCATTCGATGTGGCATGGCCTGGAATTTGGGCCAGACTCACCACCAATAATGACTAACTGAACATCATTCAAATAGTGAGTGATATCGCCCAAATCTTCTAGCAATGGTTCAACTGACCAAAACCTAGTTAAAGCCGGAATCTGAGCAAGGAATTGACTACGTTCTTCAAGAGTGCGACTATTTTCAATTGAAGTGCCAACCCAAATATTTAAAGGCAATTTGTCTAATCTATGAAAAGAAAGCCATTCATCCATAGATGACAGCATAATTTCTGGGCGTTTGGTGAGAATCTGAAATATTTGATTGGGAGCAACGAACATTCCATCCAGCATTTCGTGTTGCCAAAAACGCGGAACCCATTCACCGAAAACATCAGTCATTGAAGAAACGAAATGCTTTTTAGGTTTTCTTTGGAATCCCCATTTCCGAATAGCTTCTGTATCTAACACTAGCTCTGGTGGTTGCCCAGAGTAGGGTTGCTTGTTTCCGCCAAAGAAAGAATTTTGATTCAACTTTTCGCTATAGCAATTTTTACACCCCTCAGATATTTTTTGACACCACCAACCGCCTTCCTTGGCACGGATGATATTATCTGTTAAGTCTGTCCATTCTATGTTTGTTGGCATGATTACTTCTCTCTTATTAACTTGAAATTGAACAGTTGAGTATGACTAATAAAACACCTCAGACGGAATATGATTCCCCGTGGAAGCAGATGTTGCAGTTGTATTTTGAAGACTTCATGCAATTCTTTTTTCCTCAAGCCCATGCTCAAATTGATTGGAGTAGAGGTTTCGAGTTTCTAGATCAAGAGTTACAGCAAGTAGTTCGTGATGCTGAATTAGGAAAACGACTAATTGATAAATTGGTGAAAATCTATCGCATTGGGGGCGAAGAATCTTGGCTGTTGATTCATATAGAAATCCAAAGCCAAGAGGAAACCGATTTTCCTAAACGGATGTTTGTCTACAACTATCGAATTTTTGACCGTTATGATCGCTCTGTTGCATCATGCGCGATACTGGGGGATGACAACATCAACTGGCGACCATCGCAGTTTGGGTACGATTTGTTTGGTTGTACGGTTGATTTTCAGTTTCCTGTGATCAAGCTGCTAGACTATCAACAAAGGTTGCCGGAGCTTGAAGAGAGCCATAATCCGTTTGCTACGGTGGTCATGGCTCATTTGGCAGCAATGCAAACCCGTGGTGACAGGTTACAACGTAAGCAGCAGAAATTAGCTTTAGCGCGTAGGTTGTACGAGCAGGGGTTTGAGCGCGAAGCTATTCTGAATTTGTTAGGTTTTATTGATTGGATGTTGACATTACCATTAGATTTAGAACGAGAATTTAAAAGGGAAGTAGAACAACTGGAGGCACAACAATCTATGCAGTACATGACATCATTTGAGCGAATTGCCAGAATGGAATCTTTATTAGAAGGGATTGCAGTTGGTTTAAAACTAAAATTTGGTACTGAGGGTTTAAGCCTATTACCAGAAATTTCCAGAATTGAAGATGTCGAGCAATTAAGAGCAGTTCTTACGGGACTAGAGACGGCCAGTAACTTAGAACAATTGCGCTCCTTGTATCAGCCAACAACCGACACTCCCACAGAAAATTAGTGTTTAAGAGCTTGGTATTGGATTTTCCAGATGAGCGTAGACTTTTAGTGCCTAAATTATTCCTTAGTTAGGCAGTTAAGGAAATATCTTGCTGACTCTGCTCAACAGGCTGATCAAACTTCAGAGCCTCATCACCCCAACAATCCCAGCCGTCCCTAGACTCGCGTGCGAACATCTCCAGCTTGGTTATGTCTGGACACAGTTTGTCTACGAGTTGGTAGAAACTTTCGGGCTTACGGGAATGCTCACGCCTGGGAGAGTGCAGGATGGTGGACTCGTTTGTGAGTGTCCGTCCAGAGAAAGCTTTGACATTCCCACGAACAGCCAAAGCACAGTGTTCAGTCGAATTCCGCAACCAATGACCGACACCTAGATGTGTTTTAGTGCCATCTTTGGTAACTTTTTCCCAAGTCAGGATGGTTTTGAGTTCAAATCCCCATGTTTGCAAGCAGTGTGCGGCTTCAATCATGTGATTATTTGTGTACCAAAGCCAAAGAACTGACCCCGTGGGATGGCTTAAGTCTGGAACAGGCAATGACAGTATTTCTTCTATGTGCATTGGCTTGTAGTTAATGCGGTTTCGGTGAGTTTTATCCTGATTTCTCAGCCGATAGAACCAGGGAGGGTCAATCACGATGCACTGGTATTGACCTTCTAATGTTGTTAGTCTCATGTTTAACTCCTGTTATTTTCAATGTTAATTTCAGACTTGTTCTGGAAATTCAATGTGGCTTAAAGTCTGAAGTTCAACAGCTAATCCACTTAAGAAATTTTGGAGTTCGACTGTTGCCAATTCTTTGGATATCTCTTTTTCTGACGTATAAATAAGTTGCTTGTGATGCCCAAAGTAAACTTCTGTACGAGTTAAGTTTTGCTCTATATCAGTTAATAGAGTTATACTAAATCTTCCGAGTTTGCAAAAGTAATACTGACGGGTTGCACAAGAAGTATCTCCTTGATGCCAAGTAATATTGGTTTTTGAACCAATGTGAGCGCTAATAGATTCAAAATCTACTTGGTAAATATTCAAATCTGCTTGCATTTCTCCACTGTTGTAGTAGCCAACAATGTGTTGCCTGATTCCATCAACTGATAGGCTATCGGGGATATTAATATGGGCAACAGATGCAACTTTTTCAACTACTGTGACTACGACTTCCATATCTCCTGCCTCAAACCCCAAATTCAAAAACTTTAATTCCATCAACATCAACGGGATTAATTTGAATTAATCCGCCGCCAGCATAATTACAAGGAATCTTGCGCTTATCCTTATCATCGAAAGCCTCTTTACAAACTGGCATCCATCGTCCTACACAAGAAAATCCTGCGGCAGAAGATGGAGCGCCAGCTTTTTTGTAATCTTGGACAGAAGCAATGTGACCGCAACATGGACACTTAAACTTCCATTGCATCTTGTCTTGTCCAAATAGTGTTTGTCCAAGAGTTAGCCACTGTTCTTTATTCATATTTAATCCTCCTCCTCGTCTTAATATTCATGTTCGATAGATTCAAATTCTTGAATAGCAAATAAAGCCATAGCCACACAAGCTCTTTCTGCTGGATGTGTAGCTGATTGCATTCGATATGATTCAGGGACTACATAGCCTTGAATCGCGTAGAATTTCTTAGCTAGTTTTTCAATGAGTGCGTCTTTTTGAAAAATTCCAAGTTCCATATCCTTTCCCCTCAAGGTAGAATTTGTCTTTGTTGTAAAAGTTTTAATTCTTGATGACTCGGCGATCGCTCTACTTGACCGATGACCAATGACCGATGACCGATGACCGATGACCAATGATCGATGACCGATGACCGATGACCGATGACCGATGACCGATGACCGATGACCGATGACCGATGACCATCAAGCAGTAACTACAGCTTTCTTGCTAGCGAAAGCACCTGCCTGCCTTAGCGCTGCACCAGGACTGGGATGAGCGAAGAACTCTTCTATAGCTTTGGTCAACCCAGCCGCAACAGTCGGCTCGTGACAAGCGTAGACATAGATAGGCTGTTGCACACCGTTAACTAATCGCGTTTCTTGGCGATCGCCTAACTGAGGGTAAAATGTTCTCACCCATGTCCCCAGGTGTCCGCGATAGTGGGAGCCTTTGAGGGGGACTTTCTTACCCAGTTCGCTTTCTGCGAAGTTGACCACGCCCAGCCAGCGTTCTTCTGAAGGGGTTAGCAATTTTCTGTTGTGTTCTGCCAGAAGATTCCCGGCATAGTCTTTGAATTGCTGTTCCATGTACGGGTTGAGTCTGCCACCAGTTAACTCAGCTAAAGTCTTCATTGCCAGGACAAGAGTATGCAATCGCTGTTCAACTGGGGGAGGGCTGGTGTGGAAGGTTGTTCTTGTGGTTGAGTAGCGGGTTTTGTCCAGCCCATAATGTCTTGCATCCAGGCGCGAACACCGATCCGGTTAAAAGCTTTGCATACAAGTCTGGCTTGCTGTTTGCAGTACCGCCCAGCATCAAAAGCGTAATATTCAATAACGGCAGCAACACCCATATCAGGTATTCCCTCATTCCAGGTTTCCAGTGCCGCAGGGCTAAATCCTTGTTCTATAAGGCTTTGGGCTAATGCAGAGGGTTGCAGTGCCGCACTTAGTAACGCACGACGAAGCGAAGAATCTTGTACATCTGCCAGTCTCGCAGTTGCCCGAATACTGGCTTTACCTTGTCCATTAGAGTCAACAGTGATTTCTTGCTTTATCTGTTCAATAATTTGGGCTACTTCGATTTGTGACATAACTTTAGTTGGGTGATAATTTTTCGTTGTTGATTAGAGAGAATTAAACATTCACGCGCACCAAACTTTTTTCACCAACCAGTGAGAAACGATTCGATATAGTCCGTGATTGAGTTAAGGTTGGCGACATCAATTCAATAAGGTAAAACCAAGAATTATTTACCAGCCCAATCCCCAAAATCAGCCGTTGTTTTGTTCCCTTATCGTGAGAACAGAGCATTACTCTTTCGCCCAAAACGAAAGTAGGTTTTTGCACGGTGAGAGTTTCTAATTCTCCAGTTCCAATAATTTGGTTTTGTGTAGCGTGGAGTATTTCATTACGGCAGTCAATTGAATAAATCCAGCACTCATGCTTCCATTGCATACCGCAGCAATAGCCAAATGTTCTCGTGGTTCTTAGGTAAACTCTCTCCAGTAAATTCACCTCAATGGGTGGGATTGTTCCACGCCAAGGAGGAGAGAGATACCAACTTGTTTTGAGTGCATTAATATGGTCAATCATGCTTTTCTTCCCTGAGATTAATAACCTAAAAATCTTTGGCAATGTTTGGAGAAGAACGCCCAAAAAATACCTTAAAGTGAGCAGCAATTTTCACTGCTGCCCACATGAGACTTTACGCTGTGACTAATTCTTGAAGAAGAGATCGCACTTCATGGTTGAAAAGCTGCTGTAATTCATTAGAACTCAGTTGCTCTAAGGGTCGGGATTGCAAGTATTTGTGAACTGGTTCAGCCAGCGATGTATCCACTATCGACAGCGATAGCACAGCATCAAGCACCGAGTTAGAATACTGCTGCTGGACTGAATAACGCCTCTTCACCCACCAGTTCCCGTTAGTGCATCCGACTTGCCCCAGTTTCACGCCCTTGTTGTTGTAAATGCCATCATCGAGAATTTCAAACCCATAACTCTGGCACTCGTTGAAGATATGCGCCATGATTTGGTTTTCGGTCGTGGGGGGTGTTGCTTCTTGTTTTTGCACAGGTAATGAGCCGTCTTTGTAGTGAGTGCAGATGAAGCGATCGCAACGCATTAGAGTATTGGCACGAAATACTTCTTTCTTGTTTACCATGACTACCCAGCGTTGGGTTAGGTGGTTGTCGTCATAGCTAATGCTGGCTACCAGTTTGTCATCAGCGTAATATTCGTGATGGTCAAAAGAGATTTCGACTATTCTGAGGGGTTCGGGAGCTACAGCTTGGGCTTGGTCAGCGATGTAGTTGTCGAGTTCGGCTTGGGCTTTGGCTTGTTCGTCGGGGGCAGCGAGGGTGACTTTCTGAATTTTGCTTGCCTGATATTCAGCGATTGCACTAATCCAAGAATCCTTGCAGCGTTTGTCGCTTACTTCGACTGTGCAGGCGATTTCGCTGTAGATTTGCTTGAGCCGCGCAATAGATTTCAGTTGCAGCTGTTGTGCTGTGTAAAGGGCGTGAGTCATAATTAAGATTCCCTGTACGAATGTATGGGTTTTTCAAAAGGCGATCGCTTTCAAAGTTTCCGAGGCTAAGGGCGATTGCCTTTTGTGATAGTTATATTATGCTACTCTGCTAACTGATTGTCAATGTACTGATTAGCAGTTATTCTGTTAATTGATAGCCTGTATATTGATTGGCTGTTATTCTGTAATCAGATAAGCGTTAATGGAGGTTAATCATTAAAAACGTGTTAGCAGTTTGGATGGAAGCATATATTGATATTTCGCAATGGTGGCCTAAAGCTGAAGATGGTAGCCTCTTGTCTGTCTACGCAGTTCATAGGCAGTTTGAGGGTAGCCCGAATGAAGTCACTAGACATACCTTGACTGTCGCCCGTGCTGGCAGGCTAAAAAAAGCGGATATCGATAATTTGGTAAAACTAGCAAGGATTTGCTCGGTGCTATCTGGAGAGTTAGTAACTGTGAATGACATTGTGAAAATTGAAGAGGACTCGTGAAGATGATAATGCTCCACCAAGTCCAATCCCAGAGCATTATTGCCATAACTCACCACATACTTAATCTATTTGTCATTGACTCTGAACAAGTACTATTGAATTAAAGGGGTGGAATGATGCCTAAACCATCTTCTAGGCTTAAAAAAGCCACCTCTGCCGCAGAGATAAATTCAAAACCACTCAGTAATTCTGCAAATGAAGCTATCTCTGTTGAGGAAAACCCAGCTTTAGCAACAATTAACGTTACTGCTGTCGAAGTTCCAGAGTTGACAGAGGAAGAACAGCGCGATCGCTTGCATCTAGAGCGCCGTGTGGAAAGAGCGTTTTTTGAAGCAGGGAAAGCGCTAACGGAATTGAGGGACAGACGACTGTATCGATCCACGCATAAAACATTTGAAGATTATTGCCGCGATCGCTTTGGGCATAGTCGGCAACAATCAAATTATTTGATTGCAGCAGCTGGTGTTTACGAAAATTTGACAACCATTGGTTGTCAAAATGTGGCAAATGAGAATTTGACAACCAATGGATCACAAATTCTACCCACGAGTGAGCGCCAAGTCCGACCCATGACAAAGCTTGAACCCCAGGAACAGCAGGAAGTGTGGCTAAGGGCAGTAGAACTTGCTGGTGGGAAAGTGCCGACTGGTAGAATCGTCAAAGATGCGGTGCAGCGCATAATGGAACGCACGAAAGTACCCAATACCTACCAAATCGGCGAAGTGTGCCAAATCCTTGTTAAAGACAATTCTGAACTGAGAGGCAAGGGTGGCTGTTGGGGGATTGTCAGCCAAGCAAATGAGTTCAGTTGCACTGTGAGAATGTGGGATGGCGAGTATGCCATTGGTTTGCAGCACCTGAAGTCCTTCAATTACCTGCCTGCCGAGTGTGAGCAGATGCGGGTGATTGGTGATCGCATCAGTCGAGTGTATTCGAGTGGGCTGGAGGAGTCGGTGCAGAAGTTTTTGGAGTCGTTGGGGAAGCTGAGGCGGGCTTATTTGACGGCTTTGGAGGAGAAAGTGTTGAGTTTGCTGGAATTGGAAACTAGCAGCTGATGCAAGGATTACCAGCAGGCGTACTATCCCGCTTGAGTTTTGAATTGAGGGCGATCGCTTGCTTAATAAGTCCTTAAAGTATATCCCTAAGTGGTTACTGAGGCGCGTTGAGCAGATGGAACGAGAGAAATCGGGAGTTAGGGAGATTTTGGGGGTGTTGGAGGTGAGGAAATAATGAAAAAGATTAAAATTGTTATGTTTAATGTTTACTTACCTAAAATATGGATTCACCAGAAGAGTATCTTAGAGCTACAAAAAGTGCAGTTTTAAAGCTTTTTGATGGAATCAATTTATATAATGAAATTTTTCTTAAAAAACCAATACCAATTTTCAACTTCAGCAGTAATTTAACTGATTCAGCAGCAATATTAGAAGCTCGAAAGCAAGCTTATGATAATTGGTTACTAGAAAATGAAGCAGCGATAAAGTTATCACTTCAGGCTCAAAAAGGGTATTTTGCAGAAAGCTTTGCAATTGCAACACTCTGTGGTTCTCTGTTGCAAATAGCCTCAATGGGAATCCAACTATTTTCTACAAATGAAGAAATAGCTGAAGATTTGCCAGAAACTCTACGTTCAGTTATAAAGCCTAAAACTAAAGTCGCTAGGTTTTGTATTGGTCGTAGAGTTCGTAATGTACCTATAGGATTAATAATTATGCTGGTCGTAATCAGTTTAATCATATAGATGAGGAAAAGCTTAAGGAACCAAATGTAACCATTTTTAATCTTTTTGCAAGCAATAATCATACTGTTGAAGACCAAGATTTTTTAGATTTGGCATTTGATGTAGAGGCTAGATTAATTATTGATTTCTCAAGTAATATTATGGGATTACTAGGTTGGAAAAGCTATCAATTATATGATTCAGATATACGTTCGCTGCTTGTGACTGCTAATAGCTAAATATGGTTTTATAAGCTACATTCCACAAGCCTTACCGCAAGAGATGGTATCCATTTAATGAAGGAACCCCAGATTATCCTCCTTTGTGCAGCTTGATCATTTGTCCATCTACCACCACCTAATTTTGCTAATGGTAGATGCCCTAAAGGTGCATTCTGAGAGAAAGTTATATTTTTATATTCTTGCCACGCTCCGTGACTTCCTCTCCAACCCACACGTTTACCAAATCCTAGCCATTTTTCATCATCAGCATTAGGTGCTGCACCCATACTTTCCCAAATTTGCTTTTGCACACTAAAGCCAAATCTTCCATTACTGTATTTTACCCACAGTTGATCTATAGTTTGTAAATCAGTACAAGGAAAATTTTTGATGGATTCTGCATTAAGCCAACCTTCTTCTTCTCTTTTTGCTGCTCTTAGCATAAGCATCAGCGTTTCATCATCAGCCTCGCTCAAACTGCCAGCAGCCAATAAATCTCGCAGATGTGTATAGTTTATTCCTTGCTCGGAACTGAGATTATCTTGGACACTTATTAATTCTCCATAACTTGTTTCACCCCACAACTCGTATACTGGTTCATATATTGGCTGTTCAGACTCTATTTGAGTAGAAAACGATATTAAATCACATACAATCCGAAAACCAAAATTACGGGCATATTCGCTGAAAATATCCCAGTTACGAAATGCAGAGCGACAAAATCCAGCACTGACATTCCACGAACCACCACGCAGCACCCATCGCTGATCTATATCATTAGATAACCATACACATCCATTACTAGGCGCACCTACATAATTCTTATGCCAATTATCGGCGCACCATTCCCACACATTTCCGTGCATATCGTATAAACCGAAAGAATTAGGAAGAAAGCTCCCTACTGGCATCGTTTGTTGTCGGTATTGTATTTTTTTTGCATCATCTATAGTTGGGGAGTTATTAATAGTAATTCTGGCATCATAGTTAGCTAATTCACTTGTAATTACCTCACCAAAGTAAAATGGTGTTGTTGTTCTGGCACGGCAAGCATATTCCCATTCAGCTTCTGATGGAAGTCGATAAAGCCGTCCTGTTTTTTTCGACAGCCTAGCACAAAATTCAATCGCTTCCTCCCTATTAACTTGTTCTACAGGATGCTGATTACCTTTAAATCGAGAGGGGTTACTTCTCAGTTGACAGTTGATTTCTGGAAGTTTAGCTATGGCTTCCCATTGTACTTGGGTTATTTGATGCTTGCTCATCAAAAACGGCTCAATATTTACTTCATGCTGTGGATGTTCATTATCTTCTCCTTCTCCTTCTGGCGAACCCATCATAAATGTACCACCTGGAATGGCAACTAATTGTAATGGAATATCATTAGGTAAGCCTTCAGTAAAGTATTGGGCAGTTTTAGTTTCAGTTTTGATAATTTCGCCTTTATGGTTAACAGTTATTGTTATAAATGCAAAATTTTGCAAAGAGATTTCACTATCGGATTGATCAAATAGAGTTTCTGTTTCTAAGTTATTAATATTACAGCTTAAGAGTCTATCAGCCATATCAGCAAATAAGGCAGGCTTTTCTCTTCTAGGGAAAATCCCACCTAAATGAAAAGTCCACTCTACAGGTAAATGTCCTGCGGGTGCTGACAAATTATATGTAAATTTTGAGCTATCTGATAACCACTCGTTATTAAGATACCAACCAATACTATTGCCAAAATCATACTCTAAATTTTTATTTGATCTTCCACCAAGTTCTTGCCACTTTTTAAGTTGTACACTAAATCCAAATCTGCCTTTACTAGCATTTATCCACAACCTGTTTATTGCATCTAAGTCTGTACAAGGAATATTATTGATAGCCTGATAATCTAATGTTCCCTCTCTCTCTCGATTAGTAGCTTTTAGCAGTAATCTAAATGTTTCTTCATCAGCTTCTCTCCATTTCTCTCTTGCAAGTAAATCTTGTAATCCAATATTATCAATTTTATTCTCTACAATAGATTCTATTTCAATAAGTTCTGTATTTATATTATTTACATGAAATAAATAATTGGCAATATTATTAATAGTTGCAATTATACTTGCTTGTTTATCTACAAAAATAATTTCTTTAAGTGAAGTAGAAGTAAAATTACTAAGTGTTCTATTTATTTCTGACAACATTTTGGTAGCTACTTCAGAGCTAGATAAACCGTAATCTCCAGTTCCTAACAAAGTAATTACTAAGCGTCCTAATTGCATTTCTACTGATAAATTAATAATAGCTTCAGTTGCTTGAACTATATTAGCTAAACTAATTCTAAAACTTTCTATGGTTGCACAAATTATAAAATGTTTAGATTCGTGATTTTTAGTTTGAGCAAACCGACGATTAATTTTATCAGGTAAAGAAACAAGAAGAGGGCGATCCGAACTAATTGCTTTTCTTTTACTTTCTAATAAAGCATTGTCTATAGCATCTCGAAGTAAAAGAAAGTCGTCTTTTAAAAACTTTTCTAAGCTTCTAGCTAATCCTCCATCCAATCGAATTGTAGGTGTAACTGAAATAACTAAAGCATCAAATGGTAAATTCCAAGGATTATCTGTGCAAACACTATAAATTTTTGTATTACCCTGTTGCCAAAGAAAATGACAATTCCCTTCAAATGCAGTTGTTAAACTTTCAGATTGAATGTTAGCTTGAAGCGAATCAGCAAGCTTTACGTACTCTCCGCCTAAACGCCTTAAAACCAGGGATGTTATTTGAGCAAAAGGACGAAGCAAAATAGTCATTGAAGCATCAAAGACCATTTCCTGATTTGATAACATCGCTGTAAATTCATCAACTGAAAGCCCAACTCGTTGCGCCACATATTCCGAAACCTTACGCAATACCTCAGTTGATTCAGTTAAAGGAACGCCATCCAGCAATAAATCTCGCACCCCATCAATAAAGTCAAACTGAACATTATCAGCTTCCACACCCTCATGAACTGGCGGCAAAGGCTTCAATATCCCACCTAAAAAGACTTCAGCAACATGAACTTGGTTTGATTGTGGTAACATTGTCTGTTGTATCAATCTTACAATTGGGAAGCTAATTGGAGTAGCAGCCAAAAGTCCTGCAAGTTTCCGTGCTACTGGTGAGGCTGTAAGGCGAAAACGTTGCAAAAGTTGATTAGCTGAAAGCTCATTTCTAAGATTTTCAGTTAATTCGCTGTTAACATCTATATCTGAATGAGTTGCAAGCAAAAAACCTTTGGTTTGCACATCTCCCCAACCTGCAACCATACGCGCCCAATTTTTTACTGATTCTGATTCTAGCGTTACTACAGGTATTTTTAGTTTGTTGCAATTATCGCTTTCATCAAGCAAATCCAATGCTGTCATTACTAGCTGCTCGTTGGGAACTCCAGGAGACGAACTCCGTAGTAAAATTGACTCAGCAAAACCCAAAGCACTTCTTTCCCAAAGCCAGTTAGGTAGCACTTGAATTATCGCCGTTGGGCTACTGTAAGCCCAAGCTGCTAAAACTTTGATAATGAGACTACTACGCCAAGCTGGAGAAACGCAGTCACTAATAACTACAAACAACCGACGACCATTAGGGTCAATAAGTTCTCTGGGATTGTGTAATCGTTTCTGACTCAATCCTGAACCAATTCTTGGACGCAGCCAAACTTTATCACCCTTATCGGTAAATAAGCCCCAGGTTCGGACATCTCGAAAAGCTCCATGCCTTTCTAATAATTGCCTAAGTTCCTTAATTGTTTGTGTCCAGAGCATCATCGATGCCCCTTCATCTACTACCAAAGCCAATTCTAGCCAGCGTTCTGGTGCGGACTTCATTACAGGTAATAAAAGTTTTTCTTTGGCAATGCGTTCTGCGGTTGCTGCTTCATCAAGTACAAATTCTCTTTTTGAAGGAACTCGACGTTTCAACGGGCGGAGGGCGCGGCCAATTTCTAACTGATTTCTTAATGCTTGAGCCGCAGGAACTTTAATCGGTATGCCGCTTGAATTGCGATCGCTATCCTGTGAAGATTGAGGATATACATTAGCACTAGCTTCAGTTTTGTTGATAGATTTTGAGGAATTTAAATTTTGCTCTAATGGTAATTGGGGTAAGGTCGATGCTATTTTTGAAGTAGTAGATACAGGCGTTTGTTGTTCCGGTTCAGACACCGATGAACAATTAGAACGACGCATTTGCACAGCCAACCAGAGGATATCGGCAATTTCGGTATCGGTTAAATCAAATCCCAGGTTTTGAAAAGCACCAATTACCCTTTCAATCATATATCCTCTGTGCTTGTGAGATATTTCATTAGTGCATTGAGCAGTCGTTCTTTATCATCCCCGGCAGGACTCCTTTCACGGGTTACTAAATAAATAGCATTAAGCAACTGATCTGTTGCTAGATCGCCTGCATCGCTTCTGTCTCGACGCTTTATAAATTCACTAATTAAAACCTCCGCTTCTAACATTATCTTTTTCCCTAAGTGGGCTTGCACAATTTTTTTTAATGCTGTTTCGTCCGGGTTTTCCATTGTCAAGCGCAGACATCGCCGCAGAAAGGCTGGAGGAAATTCCCTTTCGCCGTTACTAGTTAATAAAACAAAAGGAAATTGAGTACAACGCACCCGTCCTTTATCGATATTGGCAACATTACCATCATAAGTGCGTACTTGTACCGTCTGGTATTCTTGGGGTAATCGGGCTAATTCGGGTATTTCAAATTCACCTTCCTCAAATATATTGAGTAAATCATTGGGTAAATCGATGTCGCTTTTATCAATTTCATCAATTAGCAAAACATGAGGTGATGGTGATTGTAAAAGGGCTGTTCCCAAAGGGCCAAGTTGAATATATTTACCAATATCTTTGGTATTGTCCTTTCCTTGGGCATCTTGTAGACGAGCGATCGCATCGTAGCGATAAAGCCCTTCTTGCAGAGTTGATCGGGTAGTGATGGGCCATTGCAGTACAGAACCCAGTTGAAGTTCATACGCAACTTTGTAAGCAAGAGAGGTTTTACCAGTCCCCGGTTTTCCAGTCACCAGCAAAGGACGACGCAGGTAAAGTGCTGCATTTATAAGCTCAATTTCATTACGACGAACTTGAAAGGTTTGTCCACGCTCCTTCTCCTTGGCATCCCCAAACTCACGCCATTTTGGTGGTTCTGGAAGATTCTTGATTCCATCATGTGGTGAGTCTGTACCTTGGAAAATCAGCCAATCGCTCATTGCTTACTCCTAAATTATGATGAAGAAAACTCCAATGCTGGGTTTGGCGGTATTCGATTGGGGTCGTCCCACCATAAGACTAAATGATTACCCAAGTGCATTTCATGGTCAGATCCTAAACGACGTTGTTCTCTAACGCAGGTGGACAATTCGTGCAATGGTTTTTTTAGTAACGCATCAAAGTGTTCAGGATTTTTGAGACTGTTTAGCTCACAACGTGACCAAATTATAATCGGTGTCCCAGCACTGTGGATTGCACTAAGTAGAGCATTTCGCTCTAAGTCTGATAAATCACAGCAGATTTTAAGAATAATTTTCTCAAATAGCAAATCTCTCAATTTGTTGGCATCAAAACAAGCTTGAGAAACTGTCATAGCCTGCTCATAGCACGACGGAGCTTGCCAACGTAGCTGAACTTTTTCCCAGTTTCTGCGCCAATATGAACCCTGTTGTGTGCGTAATTTTTTCAGTCGATCGTAGGAACGCACTACAACCCGAAAATCCTTACCAATAATGATATTACAATCTTCGTCATCCTTATATTCCCATTTTTCCACCTCATCACATAGACGATCACGTGGTAAAAAAATTTCAATAGTCAGTTCTGTTGGTTGCCCTTGTAAGTATTCTTCAAAACATTGTTGAAGCAATTTACTGAGCAATATTGGTAATTTCTCCGGCACAAATGGAATTTCTGATTGCTGCTCGTCAACTGTTAAAGGTTTAAAACGTTCCCAAGGATCTTGAATTGTATCGTCAGGAATAAACCAAGCTTTGACATATAATTCTCTGCTGCTTTCTGGCCGAAGTTGGATTAGCAGATAAGAATGCAGTGATTGTATGGATGTAGTTTTATTACCAGCTTCAAAGGATTCATTAGTTAATAGCTGTTTGAGTTTTTCGGAGATAGTTTGAGGAATATTGTTATCTTGAGTTAGCAAACAAACAAATTTTAATAAAGCTGAATTATTAGAATTTGAGTAAGGAATTTCTTCTAATTGCTCCAGTACATCATTAACATCTTTAGGTTTATCTTTCCAGTCAAACCATCCATCAGGAGCGATTTTAGAGAAAGCTTTATTTATTGCATTATCATCTAAAATATTTAAAAGTAAAAGATTTATTTGATTTTTAATATTTTGTTGCTTAATATCTCTAGTGGTTAAGTTTCCGCCCACTAGTAAATCTTTTAAAATGTCTTGTTGGCTTGCTGAACTTAATTTTTCCTCGCTCATTTTTAATAGGCTATTATAGTTTATGAAATCGTTTGACTGGGATTAGACTTAGGCAGATTGCTCATACCTTATCGTTACTATGCAAGATTATGTAAATATAGATGGAACTATAATTATAAGAATAAAGCATTGTATTTTTTGCTAAAGCACTATTCTATCTGACATTTTTCAAAAAAAATAGCTATATTTGAAATACTTAAAATTTTATGCTTATTTATTTGTAAATGGAGAATAAAACATGATTGACCCAGTGTCCCTTGTTGCTGGAGTAGTGACAACAGTTCTTCTACCGAAAGCTTTAGAGAAAGTAGGCGAGAAAATTGGTGAGACTGCCTGGGATAAAAGTGCAGAAGCTATCCAGAGTGTGCGTGGAACAGTTCAAGCGAAGTTGCAAACTATGGGGACTGCTGAGTTGCTAACACGAGCAAATGCTAATCCAACTGAAGCAAACACGCAGATATTACAAGCAGAAATTGTAACTCAGATGCAAGAAGATCAAGATTTTGCAACGAAGTTACAAGAACTAGTTAAGCAAATGCAATCTCAATCTCCAACTGTACAAGTAATTTTGGAGGAGCTTCGAGTAAGGGGCAAAGTAGAAATTGGGAATATTAAGCAAGTCAATGAGGGGCAAAGCAATACTCAACAGACGTTTGGGAAGAATTGGCAAGTAGGTGGAGATGTTAAGGTTGGGGACGTAACCCAGGAAAACCGAAGTGTCTAATGATCAGTCGGGAGAAAATCAACAGCCGAATATTCAGCAGGAAATGCTGAATAATTTAAATGTCGATGGTGATTTAACAGTTGAGAATGCTACCCAGAACATTTATTTTACGCCTCCGCCACCAGAACTCACTATCAATGGAATGCGTCTGCATTTTCAAGAAGTCCAAGCAAGTGCTGGCGCTCGCTACACCCCGAAAATTCACGTTGATTTACCAGAAGCTTGGGTTTTTGAAGGACTTGGTAGAACAGATAAATTTTTTGACAGGATACAGAATCTATATGGTCAGCTTTCTAGAAAGTCTAAAAAATTACACCCATCAGGAGACACAGAGCGTAAATTTCCAGAAATAGCTACATTACTAAATATCTTGGGTCAAAAAGCCAGCACACTAGCAGTTGAGTTAAAACAAATTGATCGGGATACATTTACACCCATTGATTTTCCTAGTTTGGCAATATTAACTCAAGAAGTAGAAACTGCTGCATACAGCAGCTATGAGGCTTCACGGCAAGCTGAATCTTCCTCCGAAGCAACAGAAACAACGCAAGCACCACAGAATCATGGTTGTACTCGCTCTAGGAAAGAATTACTGGGTGGTATTCGCCATAATATCTTCCAGCTTCAACAAGTACTGAGAGAAATACTCAGTTTGGTAACAAGTGATAGTGCTGAGGCAGCAAATAAAAAGGCATTTCTATTGCTTGGTGAAGCTGGCACAGGTAAGACACACTTGTTTTGTGATGTTGCCAAATGTCGGCTTGACGATTCACTACCCACAATAATCTTATTGGGACAACACTTTAACAGTAGTGAGTCTTGGACTCAAATTATGCAGCGGTTGCACCTTCCATTTTGCGATCGCAATGAGTTTCTTGGCGCACTAGATGCAACAGCACAAGCCCGTGGTCGTCGTGCGCTCATCTTAATTGATGCTCTTAATGAAGGTGATAGCAAACGTTTATGGAGAGATGAACTTGCGGGTATTGTCAGTGTTTTAAATAATTATCCGCGTCTAGGTCTTGCAGTAAGTTGTCGCACTTCATACGAGAGAATTGTTATACCAGACGGACTCATCCCGGAAAAGTTAATCAGCGTATACCATCGTGGCTTTGATAATCACGAATACATAGCCACCAGAACTTTTTTTGACCACTATGGCATTGAGCGTCCCAATATTCCACTGTTAGTACCAGAATTTTCTAATCCACTTTTTTTGAAAATTTTTTGCGAAGGTCTTGCTAAAAGAAAGTTAACGCGTATTCCTAGAGGACTTAAAGGTATTACAGCTATTCTCAATTTTTTTGTAGATACCGTCCACGATATTTTGTGGAAACGGCTGGATTACGATGATAAAACTAATTTAATTCGGCTAGCAGTGGAACAACTCGCTTGCCACATGGCGGAAACTGGACAGCCTTGGATAGATAGAGGAGAAGCCAAGAAAATTGTCAATCAAATCTTGCCAACAACAGGCCATCAACAAACACTTTTTAATAATCTACTTAACGAAGGATTATTGTCTGAGGATTTAGTTTATATTTATTCAAACGAAGATGATTCAGAGCCTCAGCATATTGATACTGTAAAATTTCCCTATGAGAAATTTAGCGACCATCTTATAGTTCGCTACCTATTAAACAAACATCTTGATAAGAATAATCCAGTTGCTTCATTTAATCCCAATCAACCACTAGGAAAAATGCTGGCTAATGATTGGGAAACTTGGCGCTACAGTGGTTGGATTGAAGCTCTTAGTATCCAATTACCAGAACAAATTGGGCAAGAATTAGTAGAATTAGCTCCACAGGGAAACGTATGGGATGTTGTGCAGCGTGCCTTTCTTCAAAGTATTATCTGGCGTAACCCTACTAAGGTAACTAATGTAACCAAAGACTATCTCAATGAGATATTTAGTCAAGAGGGTTGCGAAGAAGCTGTGTACAATTTACTACTGACAGTTGCGGCAGATCCAGCCCATCCCTTCAACGCTAAATTCCTTCATAACCACCTTCTGAGCCTTGAAATGCCTGAGCGTGACGAATGGTGGTCTATCTATCTGTCTTCACAATATGAAGAACGTGGCTCTGTTGACCGTTTACTGGAATGGGCATGGGAAGCTGAAAAAACACATATTTCTGATGAAGCGATTGAACTATGTGCTGTTGCGTTGGTATGGTTTTTAACTACCTCTCATCGTTATGTTCGCGATCGCGCAACTAAAGCCCTAGTTTCAATGCTTTACCCAAGACCTCAAGTTTTGGTACAGGTAATTGAGCGATTTATCAACGTTAATGACCTCTATGTATGGGAACGCCTTTATGCTGTAGCTTACGGTGTGGCTATGCTCAGTGATAAGGCTAGTGGAGTGCAAGAACTAGCTGGTAAAGTTTACGAATGGGTATTTAAGAACGGCACACCACCAGCACACATACTTTTACGTGATTATGCTCGTGGAGTTATCGAAGTTGCAAAGCATCGTGGAATCCTTCCGCAAAGTGTAGATATTGAGCGCTGTCGCCCACCATACCAAACTCCTTGGCTTGTTGATATTCCTACCAAGGAAGAATTAGAACCTTACGGTGAAACTTGGGAAGGTATGGATGACCGTGACTGGTCGCAGTGGGGTTTATATAATTCAGTAATGGGACATGGAGATTTTGCAAGATATGTCATAGGTACAAATCATGGCGATTTTGAATGGTCTTCCTGTCGTTTGGGAGAGCCAGGTAGGAAGCAAATACTTGCAACTAGGCAGCAAAAGTATAATGAATTTATAGACTCTTTGACGAAAAAACAAAAAAATTCATGGGAAAGATACGAGAAAACACAGTCATCTGTTAGACTCTGTAAACGTCTAGATACAGCTAAACAGATTGAATATTTTCAAGCAGAGTTTTCTTCTGATGAATTAAACAGCATACTTATAAGTGAACAAAACAGATTTTTGAGAACAATAGGTAAGAAAAAGAAAGAAAACTTCAATAGATTTGTTTTACCTCACATCCAAGATTCAAAAGGAAATGAATTCCGGTTTGATTTATCACTTGTCCAATCTTGGATTCTAAAGATAGTTTTTGATTTCGGTTGGACAGTTGATAGATTTGGGCAGTTTGAACGCACGCTAGATCGTTACAGTTATGGTGAAAGAAAAACCCCAGAAAGAATAAGTAAAAAATATCAATGGATAGCCTATCATCAGTTTCTAGCTTATGTTGCCGATAATTTTGAATTTATTGGTAGTTCTTCATTAAATGAATCTCCTCAACAATACGATGGCCCTTGGCAGCTAGATTCTGGTACACGGGATATTGACCCTTCACTTTTAGTACGCCAATTATCAGAACAGGAAGTCCAAGAGAAAACATCTGTATGGTGGCAACCAGTCCCATACATTTTTGATCACGCTGATAAACAGGAGCAAATTAATTGGATAACACAAGAAAGTGATTCTCCTAATCCATGCCAGCTAATTGAAGTAACTCGATCAAGTGATGAGACAGTTTGGCTTTCCCTCGAAGGACACTATCGATGGACTGAAGAAGGCCCCATTGAAGAAGAACCTTATCATAGTTTGCGACGAGATATGTGGTTTCAGTTACGAAGCTATATAGTTCATCAAGAGGACAAGAGTAAGATATTGCAATGGTTCAGTGATAAAAATTTTATGGGAAGATGGATGCCAAAGTCAGAGCAGATGCTTGATGTTTTTGTTGGTGAGTTTCCTTGGGCTTCATCATGTAAAGCATTAAATAATCACCAGGATTGGATTAGTCATAGTAAATTTGAAGATGACTTACCAGGTGCTAGTGTTGTTACAACAACCGAGTATTTACGTGAAATTTCTACATTCGATTGCTCAATTGATGGCACTATTTCAGCTTTGATGCCATCTGCTTGGCTAATTAAAAACATGGGAATCCGATGGTCAGGTGGCAGGTTTAATTTTGTAGATTCTGTAAATGAGCTTGTAGCGTTTAACCCATTAGTTGAAGAAGCAGGATCAAGTGCGTGTTTAATTTCAAAAGAAAAACTTATCAGATTTTTAGCTGAAAATGGACTTGATATAATCTGGACTGTATTAGGAGAACGTCAACTAATTGGTGGGAATCATCAGGAGTGGCATGGGAGATTGGAGTTATCAGGAGTTTATCACCTGAATGAAGGCATAGTAACAGGAGAACGATTAAAGTCATGGCATCAAACTCTTAACAATGATTAGATTTAATTAATAATTATTATAATCAGTACATTGGCACTAAATTAACTACTATTTTGCTAATTCAGAAGTTTATATTGTTTATTTATATGTAAAGCATGATGTTAAGTTTAAAAGATTTTAAAATATTAAGTAGTGAAAATCTTCAAGAAGCTAAAGATGCTATATATCGAGCTACATGGTCTCCTAATGGAAAATATATTGCTGCTGCTTCTAGTATTGGAGATATCTATTTATGGAGCTTAGAAAGTGGAAAGATTATCCAAACTATAAAATGCTTTAATGAGCGGATTTTAAGCATAGCATGGTCTCCTAATGGAAAATATATTGCAATAGGAGGTAGTACTAGGATTATACAAATCTGGAATATTAAACAGGATAGATTAGAGCAAAGATTAATTGGACATTCTGACTGGATTCGGGATATAGCATGGTCTCCTAATGGAAAACAGATAGTGTCATGTTCCAGCGATCAAGGTGTGTGGCTTTGGGCGACAGAAACTGGACAACCTTTGTGTCGATTTGAAGGACATACAAACTGGGTTAAAGGAGTAGCCTGGTCTCCAGATGGTCAATTTATTGTTTCTGGTGCTGATGATGGAACTGTTCGGCTATGGGATACTAAAGGCTTAAATTGTATAAATATTCTTACTAATAAAGATTCTTTTGGCTCAATTTATAGTGTAGATTGGTCTAATAATTCTTTATTTATAGCTGTAGCATCTTCTGATAAAACTATAAGGATTTGGGATGGAAAAACATACAAACATATTATTACACTTGAAGGGCATGTAAGTGCAATAAGTAATATTTGTTTTTCTAAAAATAATGAATTTCTTGCTTCAATCTCAGTAGATGGTATTATTCGACTTTGGGATTGTAATTTATGGAAAGAGATTGCAAGTATATCAGGTTCAGTACATAGTTCTCAAAGCTGGCCATCAGTTTTAGCTTTTCATCCAAACTCACTTTTTTTAGCTACTCCAGTTCAAGAAGGTGCTGCGATAAATATTTGGATTTTAGAACGTCAGACTACAGAGAGTTCTTCCAATTTTCTAAATAGTAAAGCTTCTTCTCAAGAAAGTATTGTTTATTATATTAATGCTAAAGCTGTTTTACTTGGGGAAAGTGGAGTTGGTAAATCAGGGCTTGGTATTCGTCTTGCAGAAAAAGAATTTCGCAAGACTGAATCAACTCATGGAGCGCAGTTTTGGCAATTTCCCGTTGCTCAAAAATCAATTTTAGATGAAAATCAGGAAAATATAAATGCAGAATTAACTCTTTGGGACTTAGCAGGACAGCCTGACTATCATTTAGTTCATCAGCTTTTTTTAGACGATACCGATGTAGCCCTTTTATTATTTGACTGCTCTAATACAGCCGAGCCTTTTCGAGGAATACCGTATTGGGCAAAGGTTTTGAAAAAAATAGCTCCAACCAATGCCCTTAAATATTTAATTTCTGCTCGTTGTGATGTTAGTCCTGTTACAGTAGACCAACGCGAAATTAATCAATTTATAGGTGAGTATGGTTTAGATGGCTACTTCCGAAGTTCCGCCAAAACTGGGGAGGGAGTAGAACAGTTATTACAGCAAATTATTGCAGCAATTCCTTGGGATAAACTGCCTCGTACTACAACACCAAGGCTATTTCAAGTAATCCGTGAGTTTTTACTAGAGCGCAAAGAAGCAGAAGATACATTAATATTAGTAGAACGCGTAACACAGGAGGTTGATCTGCGTTACATAGAACGCTCACCTACCCAAGCAGAGATTGATACAGTAATCAGTTTGTTACAAGCACGGGGGTTGGTTTACCGTCTGGCTCCTACCCCAAATATGCAAATGGTTTTGCTGCGGCCTGAATTGATCAACCAATATGCTTCCTCTATTATCAAAGCCGCTCGTAATCACCCAGAGGGGATTGGCTCAATTCTTGAGCGAGATGTAGTTTGCGCCAATTTTTCTTTTGATGGATTTTCAAGGGAAGAGCGTTTACCTCTGGTAGAAGAAAAATTAGTATTAGAATCAACTGTCGAGCTATTTATCAGTTATAACTTAGCTTTTCGAGAGTTAGGGCGACTAATCTTTCCTAGCCACTTTAATGTATTACATCGGTTTGTTGATAAGCTTCACCCGCCAACGGAAGTTACTTATGAGTTTTCAGGTAGTATCGAAGCAATTTATGCGTCTCTGGTCGTCTGCCTCAGCTATACCAAAGACTTTCAACGAGAAAACCTTTGGAAGTATGCAGCCGAGTTTTCGCGGAATGAACATCGTCTCGGCTTTGCTATGAAACAAGTATCAGAAGGCACTGGGGAACTAGAGATTTACTTTTATCCTGGAGTTAGTGACTTTGACCGGGTTACATTTATCCGTTTTATTACCAATCACTTGCACATTAAAGGCATTAATGTGCAAGAGCGCATTCGCCTCTACTGTTCCAATGCTGAATGCGGCAAAGAAGTTACAAATAGAGAAGCGATTGAAATACGTGTAAAGGCTGGAAAGCTAGAAATTCCCTGCCAGTACTGCGACACAAATGTACTGATTCCTCGCAGTATAGAGGAAAAATACCGCAGTGACAGAGCGTATACTGAAAAACAACAAGAACTAAGGACTACAGTAGAAAAACGAACTGAAGCAGAAGTTAACGCATTCTACCATGATAAAGAAATATACATGAACAATGCAGACAAGCAAATACGCATTCTCCACCTATCCGATATTCATTTAGGGACTACAGCGCAAGCACAACGCTACTTTACGCAACTGGCTACTGACCTGACCCAAAATCTTAAAGTAAAACAGCTTAACTACTTGGTAATTTCCGGCGATATCGCCAATCGTTCAACACAAGAGGAATACGATGCAGCTTTTGAACTGGTTGATAAACTGGTTAAACGTTACGGGCTTGACCCTAGCCGCATTGTTATAGTTCCTGGAAACCATGATATTAATTGGGAATTATCAGAAATTGCTTATCCCTTTGTACCCAAGCGAAAACTGCCTAATCCCTTACTAAAAGGAAAATATATTGATGCAGGTAGTGCAGGTGCATTAATTTGTGATGAGAATGAGTATAAAAAACGGTTTGATTACTTTAGCGATCGCTTCTATAAAAAAATTTATAGTAAATACTATCCCCAAGAATACGACCAGCAAGCAATTATTCACCTCTGCGCGGAAGATAAAATTCTCTTTCTAGGGCTTAATTCCTGTTGGGAAATCGATCATGAGTACAAAGATCGGGCTGGTATCCATCCCAATGCGATCGCTAATGCCCTAGACCAAATTCTTACGGGAAAATACGATGACTGGCTGAAGATCGCTGTTTGGCATCACCCTGTTCATAGTTCTGAGTCAATGAAAAATACAGCTTTTCTAGAACAGTTAGCAGTTAATGGTTTCCAAGTTGGGATTCACGGACACATCCATGAAGCAAAAGACGAGAATTTTCAGTACGATGCACGGCGTGGTCTCAAAATTATTGCTGCTGGAACTTTTGGCGCACCTGCTAAGGAGCAGGTTACAGGTATACCACTTCAGTACAACTTGCTAACTCTTGACCCAGAAAGCGGAGTGATGACGGTTGAGACACGAAAGAAAGAGAAGGCTGACGGGGCCTGGTCTGCGGATGCTCGTTGGAGCGATAAAAATAATCCAGTGCCAAGGTACGAGATCAAATTGCGATATGGAACTGGTAGCAAAACTGATAATTCCTCCAATCACCCAAAAGCTTCAACGCAAGCTAATAGTTCCAATTCTCAACAAAGTATTTTTGGTGGCAATATTCAAGTTGGCGGTAACATAACTGTTGGCAACATTACACAAAATAACCATTCCGGCATAACAAGCCAACCTCTAAAGCGCACAATATTAATTCTTGCATCCAGTCCCAGCAACACAGCAAGATTGCGTTTGGACAAAGAAGTACGAGAAATTGATGAAGGTTTGCGAAGAGCAAAGCAGCGAGAACAGTTTTCATTGCAGCAACGCTGGGCAGTTCGTCCAGATGATTTGCGTCGTGCTTTGCTGGATTTTAACCCGCAGATTGTTCACTTTTGTGGACATGGATCTGGTGATAAAGGATTAGTCTTGGAAAACGATGCAGGCAACGCACAGTTTGTTCCAACTAATGCTTTAGCCAGCTTGTTTGAATTGTTTGCTAATCAAGGTGTAGAATGCATTATATTAAATGCCTGCTATGCCGAAGTACAAGCAGATGCAATCTCCCAGCATATTAATTATGTGGTGGGAATGAGCGATGAAATTAGCGATAATGCGGCGATAAAATTTGCAGTGGGTTTTTATGATGCGCTAGGTGCTGGCCGGTCGTATAACGACGCTTACAAATTCGGCTGCAATGCGATCGCTCTAGAAGGAATACCAGAAGAACTGACTCCTGTTTTAAAAAAAAAGACCAGATAACAGTAGCTAACTCAGTTGATGCGTTAGTACAGCAGGTGCGATCACGTTTATATGCTGACATCCAAAGTTTGCACGGTATAATCCCCCTTTGGGGAGTAGATCACTGGGTTCCTTTGGGTGATTTGTTTGTGGATGTGAATATCTTGGAGCAGGTTAGCAGTAATCGTAGAGCGGAACTGGATGATTTATGGCAGGATTTCACTACAGGCAATTCCAGCTACCGCAGTCTGGATCGGATTGGGTTGGGTAAAGAACAGCAGCGCGTGTCGGGGTTGGCTGTGCTGGAGCGCAATACTAACTTGATGGTGGTGGGCAAACCTGGTTCGGGGAAGACAACATATATGCAAAGAATTGTAACGGAATGCAATGAAGGAAAATTGCAAGCGCAGCGAATTCCTGTGTTGATTAAATTGCGGGAGTTTTTGGATGAAGGATGTAAATATGACTACGATTTGAAGCAGTTTTTAGGACAGCATTGGCAGATGATTAATGCAGATATCGAATTAGTATTAAACCAGGGACGAGCTTTGGTATTGCTGGATGGTTTGGATGAGGTTGAGGGGGAAGCCGGAAAACAAATTGTTAAGGAAATCAAACGTTTTGCCCGTATTTATCCACAGGTGCAAGTAGTGGTAACTTGTCGAACGCAAACCCTACCTGATTTATTCGATTGGCAATCAAAACGGTTTACCTGTGTAGAAGTAGCTGATTTTAATGAAGTGCAGATGAGAGCGTTTGCAGTACATTGGTTTGGAACCGTTTGTGCAGATGCAGGAGAAAGGCAGGCACAGGAATTTTTTGAACAGTTATTTCGAGAGGTAAACAAGCCAATTCGGGAACTTGTAATTACTCCCATCTTGCTAAGTTTAACTTGTGCGGTTTTCCAGCAAACAGGGAAATTTTACTCGAAGCGTTCCAAGTTATATCAAGAAGGGTTGGAGTTATTGTTGGAGCAGTGGGACGAAAAGCGAGGGATTGAGCGGGATGAAATTTATTGGAAATTGTCAGTTGGCCGCAAGCTGGAACTAATGAGCTATGTTGCAGTGAAGAAATTTGAACAACAACAGTATGTTTTGTTTGAACAAGAGGAGTTAGAGGCTTATATTGGGGAGTTTTTAGGAATTGAACGGCGCGATAGCCGAGCAGTTTTGAGAGCAATTGAGTCTCAGCATGGATTGTTAATTGAGAGAGCGCAAAAAGTTTGGTCTTTTTCTCATCTAACATTTCAAGAATATTTGGTAGCGACGTGGTTTAGTGAACAAGAGCGATGGCAGCATTTATTAAATTATATTAAAGAAAAAAAATGGCGAGAAGTTTTTTTAATTAAAACGGAGCAATTAATAAATGTAGATCATTTCTTAAGATTAATGAAACTTAAAATTGATGATTTAGCCAAAAATGATAAAAAAATACAAAGCTTTTTAAGCTGGGCAAATAAACAAGCGAGTAATGTCAATTCAAATTACAAAATTTCAGCAGTCAGAGCATTATATTTTTCAAGATTTCGTAATATTGAAATAGATATTCAAAAATTTTTGCAACATATTGAATATGGTGTAAATCAAGGTATTTTTGGAAC
Source organism: Nostoc sp. KVJ3 (assembly GCF_026127265.1). Classification (GTDB taxonomy): domain Bacteria; phylum Cyanobacteriota; class Cyanobacteriia; order Cyanobacteriales; family Nostocaceae; genus Nostoc. Next base: position 440,390 of record NZ_WWFG01000003.1, on the reverse strand, counting down.
AAATAGTCCTTTTGATTTTCGAGATAGTGTACAGGAATCTATTAAAAGTATTTTTCTTATTACTGCATTAAAAACAGAAATTTATATACTATTTAACCATGATATCTTATTATTTAGTAGTATTGAAAATAACTTTATAAGTTCTGATATCTTTGCTCTAAATATAGATATTCCTTTACAAAGAAAGCTTAAGAGCATATATAATGAGATTCCAGATACAAATTTAGGAGCTTTACTATGTGAACAGTGGTGGGCTACAGATGCTAAATTATGGATGGAGCAGTTAAATCAAATTATTAGTGAGATTCGTAATATAAGTTACCAATGGAATTTTAGCTCTACACAAATAGAAAATCTACAATTTTATTATGATGCTAATAAAATTTTAATAGATTGTTTAAATAGTGATTGCAATATTGGATTTTATGTAAAAGAAGAAATAAGTAATACATTATTATTACCACTTATTGAACTGGAGAAAACTAAAGACGGCATAGTAGAGCAAGAGGTAAAGCAGAATAAAATAGACCAGCCAGATTATTGATGTTTTAGTATTATAAACTAGCGATTTTTACTCTTAACTCTAATCAAAAAATGCAAAGCCTCGTTAACAGCTTGTGAAGTTGGGAACATTTAGGCAATGTCAGGTTCTAAAACAACTGTCAGTCTTTTAAATTCTGTATGGTTATTTCCCTGTCTTCCATTTAAGTTTTGACTTAGCTGAGGATTAGCACTCAAAGGACAGTATCACACTGCTGTTAATAAAGAAAGTTTGCAACAAGCAGTCAAGGCTACAATAAATTCATTGTGAAACCCATCAGATGTTGGAAAATGGCAATCGGATCAATCGGGTATACTCCAGTGGATTGGAGGAATCAGTGCAGAAGTTTCTGGATTCGTTGGAGAATATGATTACAGTATGATAAATACAGGTATAAACACGACTGAGAATCTACTAATAAAACGCACAATACTAATTCTTGCGTCCAGCCCTACAAATACAGCAAGATTACGTTTAGATAGAGAGATGCGAGAAATTGATGCAGGTTTACGGAGAGCAAAGCAGCGAGAACAATTTACTTTAGAACAAAAATGGGCAGTTCGTCCAGACGATTTGCGTCGCGCCTTGTTGGATTATAACCCGCAGATTGTTCACTTTTGTGGACATGGGGCAGGTTATCAGGGATTAGTTTTAGAAAATGATGTTGGAGAAGCACAGTTTCTTCCAACTAATGCTTTGGCGAGTCTGTTTAAATTGTTTGCGAATCGAGGTGTAGAGTGTGTTGTACTGAATGCTTGCTATGCTGAGGTACAAGCAGAGGCTATTTCCCAGCATATTAATTATGTGATGGGAATGAGCGATGAAATCAGTGATGATGCGGCAGTTAAGTTTGCAATCGGTTTCTATGACGCTGTTGGTGCTGGTTGGTCGTATGAAGATGCTTACGAATTGGGTTGTAATGCGATCGCTTTGGAAGGAATACCAGAAGAACTGACTCCTGTTTTAAAAAAAAAAGACCGATTAATAATATCTAACTCAAATGTCCAGTTTTCGCAGCGAACATTATTTGCAGTCCGTCATCATTCATTTGAACTGCTAACTGGTCTTATTTCAGAAGAAGATTTATCAAATAACATTCGAGATTATAAATTTCAACATATAGAGTTTGATCAGTCATCGTTTTTTACAGTTGGCATTTGTGATCCCAGTAGTGCTATAAAACAAAATGAAAATTTTGTAAACGATTTTTTAAAATTATTCAAAGCTAACCCAGAAGCAAAAATTTGTTACTACGGTATTGTTCACATTCCACTTCAGTTCTGTGTAGGTTATGCTTTTTCAACCTGGCCTAAAGTGTTATTATTTGAGCTAGATCGTAATACAAATTGCTGGTATCAACTTGCAAGTAGCGATAGTCCAGAGATAGAGTTAAATGTTATTATCTCACGAGTAAAAAATCCTGTTGCAGTTGCTATCAGAATTGCCATTTCGTTTGATATCTTAAAGAGTGATGTAGATGATGTATTATCTCAGCCCTATGAAGATATTTTGATTCAAATTGGGAAGCGACGAATTGACGCAATTAGCCATTATAGCCAGGTAAACAAAATCTGCCAAGCTTTTCGACAGGTACTTGATGATTTGCATAACCGTCTTGATAAATCACTTGTCGTGCATATCTTTTACACAGGGCCAGTTAGCCTTGGTTTTAGTCTTGGACGCAGGATCAGTAGAACTATTCATCATCAAGTTATTGTTTATAATTACACAGCCAATACGCAACCTTGTTATGCCTGGGGAATAAAGATTAATAGTAATGATACCCCTGCATCTAGAGTTGTATGGACTACTCCAATTATTACTAAAACTCAGGAATAAAATTCTATGTTCATGTATGACATATCTAATGATTTACAGTATTTTTATGATAATTATGTTCGTCTTGGAGTAAAGCTAAGACAACAGCTTGCTGGTTATCGTGATCTAAATATTAACAGACTTAAAAATGGATTAGACGACCTTGCTAAAGAAACTGAGCGTCCACACCCTCATCCCTATGATTCCAAAAATCAAGGTGGGTATCCAATGCACACTCTCAACCAAGATCCAAATAATGATAATGACTATGATATTGATATTGCTCTAATCTTTTATAAAGACGAGATACCAGAAAACCCACTCAAAGCACGTCAACGTGTACGTGATGCTTTATGTAAACGCTGCACTAATTTCACGAAAGAACCAGAGGCTCGTACTAATGCAGTTACAGTTTGGTATGCAGAAGGCTACCATATCGACTTTGCAATCTACCGCACCTATGTAGATCAATTTGGTATAGAACGTATCGAACACGCCAGTACAGAGTGGAAACGTCGAGATCCAATGGAAATTAATAACTGGTTTGCTGAACGTGTTTCGACATTAAGCCCAAAAACCAATCCAATACTTGGATATTACCCCAAAGTTGCAGAAGGGCAAATGCGTCGTATTGTACGTTTTCTAAAGTGGTTTTGTCGCTCACGAACTTCTTGGAGCCTACCTGGTGGCATGATTGTGTCAACACTAATAGCCGAGCTTGGAGTATACAAGGCGAACGGTGATCGTGACGATATTGCACTGTATGACACTATGGTGGCATTACGTGATCGGCTGAAATTATCTTGTAAAGTATATAATCCAGTTGATAGCTCACAGGAATTAACAGGTAAAACTGAAGTATTAAACCAAGTTACTCGGCTTCGGGATAACCTTAATATTGCAATCAGTAAACTTGATGTTTTATTTGACCAATCATATACACGAGAAAAAGCGCGTTATGCTTGGGACTGGGTTTTTAACCATGAGTTTTGGGTGAAAAAAGAGATTACAGAGGTTATTGACTTTGCGAATGTAATTGCCATAGCAAGATATAGTTTAATAATTCGTTGTGATCTAGCCAAATATGAAAATGGGCCAACTTATAAGCAGTATTTGAGTGGAAGCTCCATATTACCGAAAGGTGTTGCACTCAAATTTACTGTCGTGTCAACAAATGTTCCACAACCCTACAGCGTGCGATGGGTTATTAATAATGAAGGAGATGAGGCACAAGAGGCGGAACAACTTTGTTGGGAAAGCAGCGATAGCGGAATGACAAAGTGGACAAGCACTGCATATAAAGGTAATCATCGGATGACTTGTCAAATCGAGAAAAATGGGCAAGTCATGGCAAAGGCAGTACACATCGTAAAAATTATGAGAAGCGGAAATACTAGAAATTTTAGTAGTTCTAAGCGTGGATTTGGTTAAAAAGTTTTTATCAAGCAGAAATTAGGAGAATTTAGTATAAGTTATAGACCCGCCAAAATATCCAATTTTATTTGCCAATCCTCATCATGGCGTAATGTCAGCACAGTATAGCCAGTGTTATACCTAAGATTATCCCGTTCAATCTGATCCTGCTTGCACTTTTCAGGGCTATCATGAACAGAACCGTCACAAAAAACAGCGATCGCCTCCTCCTCATAAACAAAATCTGGTTTACAGTTTGCCTCTGGAATAAATTTCTGAGCAGCATCAGGTAATTTATACCCCCGTTGATAAATTTCTTGCAAAACCACACGCTCAAAATCAGAGTTAGGGTCTGTCTGTTCCAGCAATTTTTGATATTGCTGATCGCGAGAAAGCCCTTTGACTTGAGTAATAACGCTACTCTCCAGTAGGAGGTCAAGCCAAGGTTTGATTAGGTGACGATTTATCAGTGCATGGTCAAATTGATTGCGGTAAGAGAGCAAACATTCATAGCAAGCTTGAATACAACTGTCTTTAGGTTGTGTGAAATGACAAATGTCGAAAGCTGCATCAGCAATTTTTCTAAATGCCTCTGGTTTTTCTAATAGCTGAGATAGTACACCTGCACCACCTTCAGCTGCTTCCCAGAACAGTAAATACTTGCCTTCACCTAGTCGTTCGGAGTCGAGTTCATCAGCTTCTAATTTGTAAACGGCTTGAATTGCAGTTTCTAAGGTGTATTGCAAGGTGGCAATAAAAGCTTCTCTGTCCTCCACAGGAACATTTAATGGCTCAACAATCAAGATATTGCAAGTATCATCAACCATTAAATTGACTTCGGTATGCAAGCTGTCGGGTGTCTGTTGAGCCTGTGGATTTTTATGGTCGCCCCATACACCCGTTGTTGGATTGAGCTTAAATCCTCGTTCTTCTCTATTCTTCTTCAGTCCCCGATTAATTCGCCAAATAGTAGCTGTAGCTCCATAGGTTAATTTGAACAATGGTGTACCGTTAGGTGCTTGGACAATAGCTGATTCTCGCTTTTGGCTAGCGTAACGGAAATGTGTGGTGATGTTGTAGCCATACTTGAGCCGTTCTTCTTCGTCGCAGGTAATGCGTTCTCGACGACGAGCGATCGCAGTTTCCATTGGCAGTACACGAGTCAATCTGGCTACATTGCCATGAGCATCAGGTTTAATTTCTGCGCCGCAGTTTTCACAAGTGTCACGAAAATCGCCGTCGTGGTAATACCCGCAGTTAGCGCAGACACTCACCCGTTTATACTCGCCTTCAATGCCACCAACAGGAACTTTTGTTTTAGCCACCATGAATTTACTACCTTCGTAGTAAAGGATATTATTGGGAGCAAATTCCCGTAATGCCATTGAGCGGGGGCGAGAGATGAATTCACCACCTTCACCAGCCGGAATAAATGCCCGAACTGGCAAACGAGGGAAGTTGAACCCTGGTAAAAACCCTTCGGCAGCAAAGTAACGATAGGGATAAAATTCAAACTGGGAATTACTTTTGCCTTGGCTGTGTCCTACGAGTAAATCAATTTGTCGTTGTGCTTCTCGTGACTGTGATTCGGCATTTTTGCGTTCCTCTTGGGTGACATCACCTCTAGCAAAACGGTCAATGGTGTGACGGGCAGATTCTAACTGTTTAACTGACTCTATATATAAATCTCGCCAACGCTTACAGGCACGGTCAAAAGCATTCAAAGCATTTTCGATGGTATTCTGTAACCAATTTACAGAATACCAAGAAGCTTTTTGCAGATCCTCTTGGCAGAAAAAGTCTGAGAAGATAGATTGGGCGGCTTGCAGACATTGGGTTAATTTGGCTTGTCCCAGGGTAAGTTGTTGGCGAATGCTGTTTTTGAGGGGATAGTTTTCTAATTCCAAATCCAAGATTTTATTCATGGAATCTTCCAAGTAAACCCCAGTATGTGCCAGCCAAATCGAGTAAACATGAGATTTAATTAAATCCTGGTTGGCTAGCTCTAGTTTTGGTGGAGCAACTACCCCAGCAACCATTTGATTTTGTCGTTTGAAAAAGTATTGATCGTGACCACTACCAATAGAAGCATAAGTAATTACTAAAGCTTGCTGTCCACTTCTACCAGCACGCCCGCTACGTTGGGCGTAATTAGCGGGGCTGGGGGGAACGTTTCGGAGATGGACAACGCTAAGGTCGGAAATATCGATACCTAATTCCATTGTCGGAGAACAGAACAATGCAGCTAATTGTCCTTGACGGAATTTTTCTTCCCGTTCTTGGCGGTCTTTGTTGCTTACCTGTCCGGTATGTTCTCGCCCTTCCATTGTTTGGATTTGCAAGGCATTGGTTTGGTAAAAACCTTGGAAAAATTGGTTAACTGAAATATTGGGTTTATCGTTACCCTGCAAGCGACGCGATGTTAAGGGATCGGTAGGGATTTCCTTGAGGTTGGTTGCTTTCCATAGTAGTGAGTCTATGCGTAGCTGTACCTCAGATTTTTCTTGCACTAGGTAGCCAGCATCACACAAAGCATCAATTAGAGTAGTGATTAAGCTGTTGAACTCTACATCTGTTAAAAGTTGGCTGCGGAGTGACCATGTATTTGGTGATCGCAAAAATCGTCCAATTTTACTTCTAGTAGTAAGTTTAACTTTCGCTTTTTCATTACCACCAGTGCTAATAGTCGCCCAAGTTGCTAAATATAAATATTCGTTCTCATCGAATACCCAAGGTTCTTTAAGAGCTTGAATGACTTCGCTTTTGAGTGAATCTTTTTGGTCTGGTTGTAAAAGTTTGGCATCAATTGCCAATTCTCGTCGCAAATGGTTGAGGAATGCTTGGGTAATTACGAAACGTTGTTGCGGAGTGGCTTGTAGTAAAAGAGGATGGCGGTGTTTTTGCCAAAGGTGGTTGTCAGCACAGTCTTCTTGTAGCCCATTATACTCAATTATCAACAGTCCACACTGTTCGAGGTTGGGTTGAACAATGCGCCATCCCCGACGCAAGTCTTCGTAAAGACGATATTCAATCAGTTTGCGAAAGGCTTCTTCATTGCGCCGCTTACCGCCACTAAATTCTGCTGGTTGCTTGGCATAGTCGTTTTGAGTAATTCTCATGTATTGGACGACTACACTAGCTAATTCGCTGTGAGTGAGTTGTCCTTTGGCTTGAATTGCGCCTAAAAGTGCAGCCCGTAAGAAACTGGTTTGGACAAAATCATTGAAATGCCCCGCTTGTAATGAAGCATCTTGACGGTTATCGGTAAAACTGAGGATTTTGGCAGCTTTGGCTTTTTCCCCTGTAAAGACTTGCTTGAGGCGGCTAGTGGTAGAAAGACAAAGTAGAGTGGTAGCGGTACTGCGTCCTTCACTACTGAGGCGAGAGAGTTTAGCAAATTCGTTTCGCTTTTTGTCATGTAGTACGCCGCAGTTCAGACAGGTCAAAAAGGGTTTGGGAATAAACCAACAAGTAGTTCCTTGCAACAGGGAGGACGTAACTTTACCATTGGGTAGAATTTGGAGTTTTCGAGGAATAAATCGCGCAAAGTCTTTTTTGGCAACTCGTCCTTTCTTTTTAGTTTCACTAAACCAAGAATCAGGAAGTCTATCTTCATCGCTTGTATCCCACAGTTCTGGTTCATCGAGGGTGAGATAACCTTCGGTAATATCTGCATCGTCAGGACTGATATCCAACGCAGTAGGCAATTGGGGCAGGATAATATGCTTATCGGCATCGTAGCGAACGACATAATAATCTTGTCCGCATTCTCGGCAAAAAACGAGGGGATAAAGTAGGCGGTTGTCGGTGGTTGTATATTGACCTTCGAGGGTTAAATGGCGTTTGTCTCGATTTTCAATAGTGGCGTAAACGCTTCCCCCTTGGGAAATGAACTGATGTAAGCGAAAAGCAAGTCCATTAGTTTTGCTGCCCCAGAGGAACATTTGTTTGAGGACTGTTAAACAAGTTTCCTCTAGAAGCTGGGTTTGTTGGGCAAGTTTGGCTGCACCTGTTTCTAAACTAATGGGTTGACGGCGAACGAGATGTCCTTCTCTTTCTTCTAAACCGAAGTTCATCTCGATCCAGTAGCTTAGGGAATGGTTTCGGAATTCTGTTGGTGTTTGTTCTAACTCGGTTGGTAAACCTGCTAAAATTCCTTGGCACAGTTGTTCAATAGTAGGTTCAACACGTTGGATAGAACGTTCTAGGGTTTCATCAATGACATTACTGGGTTTGATTTCCACACCAAATAACTTACTAGCGACATCTGCCACAACCTGACGGCGTTGTTCGCGGGAACCGACCGTTGACATGGTGGCGCTTGTGCCAATGCAGAGTAATTCGTCATTACTTTTGCTACGCTGACGAAGTTTGCGGATCAATATAGCAACGTCTGCACCTTGTCGTCCGCGATAGGTGTGTAATTCATCCAGTATCAGGAATTTTAAATTGGGAGACTCTACCAGTTTATTTTCGTGAGTGCGTGAGAGCATTAACTCTAGCATCACGTAGTTGGTGAGCAAAATATGGGGTGGATTGTTTTGAATTTCGGTTTTCCTGGTTAAACTTTCTTGCCCGGTGTATTTTTCAACACGAATATGAGTATTCGGAACTTGGCGTAAAAATTTGTCGAGTTCTTCTTTTTGGGAGTTAATTAAGGCATTCATGGGATAAACCAATATTGCCCTGACTCCTGAAATATCAGGATGACGCAGTAAATCATCGAAGATCGGCACAACGTAAGTCATGCTTTTACCGGAACCTGTGCCTGTAGTAACAACGTAGGGTTCTTGGCGTTGTGCAGTTTCAAATGCTTGCTTTTGATGGTAGTGAAAAGTAAAAGGTGTGCCGTCTTTTTTGTAGAAATATTTCTCGCAGTCTGAATGAAGCGTTTGCTGTTGTACTAACTCTTTAACTATTGCACCTTTTTTGTAACTGGGATTGAGTTGAACTAGGGGGTCAGTCCAAAGTTGCCCTTGTCTAATTCTGCGTCTACAAATTCTTTGACTTTGCGATCGCGGATTTTGAGGAAGCTTTCTATATAGCGGCGGTAGTCGCCTATTACCTCGTTGCGGAAGTTAAAAATATCAAGATCGTTTGTACTTGTTAACTCGTAGTCAGTAATGGAGGTTTGGGGTTGGATGTATCCTAAGCGTTGGTTAATCCAGTCTTGAAGTTGGTGGTTAAAGGTTGGGGTAATTGTGGAGAAATCGAAAACTTCTTTAATTTCGGTTGACTGCCAAGTTTCAGGGATAGCTGTAAATAAAAGGGTTAATTGCTCTGGAGTAACGGCAACCACACCTGAACAATCTAATAACGCTAATTTTTGACCTAATAGAGTGCTGATAGATAGAATAGCATTCTCTGGTTGCTGGATTAATTCATTTAGCTTTACAGTTATAGCCATCTTTTTTATTAAAATTAATAATTAGAAATATTTATCTATTTGGTTTTGCTAAGAACCAAACAAATTGTCCCAAGCTTCTAGAACTAACCTTTGGGTGCGGTATTCACCAAACTGCTTCATTTCGTTATTCTTCAACACGCGGAATGTTTCGCTAGGGAAGTCTGCGCCGTAGACATCAGCAGGGTCTAAAATATATCGCAGTTCATCACGGGTGAGTCCGTAGAGTTTGGCGTAATATGCGTCTAATTCTGCTCTTAATAATGCGCGTCTGTTAGGGTGCCAAATGAAGGGTTCGCCGTCGTATCCCATATCTTTGGCGAAGGGTTGCATATCCCAGGCAGTATAAACTAATTCAAGTACACGAACACTGATAAACTTGATGTCTTCTTGGCTGTATGTTTCTGGGTGAATGACTGGGAGTTGTCGTAAAATACTAAAAGTTAGGTGTGTACCTCCTACTTTTTGTCTAGCTAAAAAATCAAAAATTAAACTATTAAAATTAGCTAATAAACATGAAATAAGAAGTGGATTTCTATCACTAAATATTATTGGTGCCGTGTGTCCAATAGCAATTTTAGGTAATAAACTAAAAATAGCTGTAATCTCATTAGTTGCGCTAGTAATATCTCTCCATCCTAATAACCATTTTCTATTCCATTTTCCGGCTAATCTATTTTCTATTTCAGTCTTACTAACCCAATAGCGTGAGTTTAATTTATAGTTTGGATCTTGTTTTTGTTCTAAACTAGGACTCGGAATTGCTTTAAAGCTATTTTGTTCACGTTCCACCATTTCCTGAGTATAATAACCAAATCGGTGATCAAATTGATGAAACATTTTTGCTTCATATAATGGCACTAAGTCTTTACCTGCTGTATTTTGAAATAAACCGCTATCATTAGCCATGTGGAACATAGTCATAAATAAAATGCCCCAAGGGTTAGTTCCTGTTTTTTCATTTTCTAAAACAGGTATATTTTGATAGATTTTTTTAGTTATTTCTAAATCTTTATTAGTCCTAAAAATAGGACAAGTTAAGCTATTAGGATTTATTAATTCAATATCTTTTGGAGATAGAGCGAATAACCGTTCTTTATCTTCTAATTGTCTAACTTGAGTTACCATAAAAGCAACTTTAGCTTCTTTTGTACGATATCCACTGAGAATAAGGAGACAAAATCTTACCCGATAATATATATCCGTAAATAAATATTCTCGATTCTCAAAATCATACAAACTTGCTAAATTCTGCTTTTGTATTAAATCACTAAAAAAATATTTACAAGTATCATCAGTTGCAATACCTGTAGGAACGATTACCCCAACTCTCCCATTAAGAGAAATTAACTTTCTCGTAGTTTCCGCAAACACAGAATAAGTATTAATATCTCCTACAGCAGTTAAGGGAAATCTTCCACCTTCTCGAATAAACTTACTTTGTGCTTCAGCATCATGTTTCGCTTCTTCAAAAGCTTGTGCTAACTCAGGATTTTTCTTAGGTAATTCCTTAATTAACCTCTCCCGCGCTGCTTTATTTACAGCGTTAGCAATTTCCGCACTTTGAGAAGCAAAAAACTCCTTTTCTTGTAACTTAATCCGTTCCCAAGGTGGATTGCCTAGTACACAGTCAAATCCATCTACTTCAAACACTTCAGGAAACTCCAAAGGCCAGTGAAAAAAATGCTTCTCCTCAGCCAACTTATTTGTTGCATTTACTATCTCTTGCGTTGACAAATTACCTTGCAATAGCTGAGTTAACACCGCCGTTGTTGGTAAAAGCTGCAAGTTTTCTTCAGTCAAGGGCATAAAAAATGCCGCAGTCCACAAATTACAAGCCGAATAATCTCGCCACCATCCCGAATCTTTACGAGCTTGCTGATATCGTGCTTGTTTTTCTCTCACTTGTTGCGGTGTGGATTCAGGGATATATCCTAACTCCCGCGCACTTTCTGTATAGTGTGTACGTTCGGTTTCTAAACCTCCAAATATTGATAATTGTCCTTGGTTATCTGTCTCCCGTTCTTTCTTATTGCGCTTCTTAAACAGTAAAGATAACTTTTTATCATCCCCGGTTACAGGCTTATAAGCTTCATCGGGTATTCCCTCAGATAGACAATTAATATCCAATACTCCTACTAAGGAATTTCCGCATTTAATTCTGTGGTCTAAAAAGCTAAGTGGTAATTTACCAGGAAATCCTTCAATCCATAACGCAACCTTGCACAGATCCACTGCTAACGGGTTTAAATCTACCCCATAAATACAATTTTGAATAACATCCCGAATTGCTAATTTTAAAGGTTCAATTCCAGGTTCTGCTTCACCTGTACGGACTTTGGCTAATTCTTTACCAATCCGCCTTGCTGCTGCTAAAAGAAAATGGCCTGAACCACAAGCTGGATCACATACTTTTAAACTAAGAAGTGCTTTTTCTAATTCTTGATGGTTACTGAGCGTAGTCGAAGTATTGTTTTCTGAATTGCCTAGCTTCTGTTGCGTACTATGAAGCTTTTCTTTAATTACTGGTTCAAGTGCAGTTTTTATCAGTTGTTGTACAAGCTGTGGCGGAGTATAGTAAGAGCCTGTAGTTTTCCTATCGTTACCAACCACTAAAGCAAATTCATATTTGGACTGTTTCTGTACTATCTGGGGATGAAAATCTAATAGGCTCTCATAAACGCTTCCTAATTCTTCTACATCTAAAAATTCATAATTTACTCTTCTTAGTTGTGCCTTGTCTAGGTATAGTGATAATTGGCGGATAGCAAGGAGTAAATCATAATTGTCAATTGCACAATTATCTAACGCTGGTAGAGTTTTAGAACCAAATAAATCTCCATTGAGGGGAGACAAACCTAGTACTTCACCGCGCCAGTTTTCATCAAAGAGCAAGAAAGTTACCCACAAACCTTGCCATAAATCTTGAAAACCTTCCCGCCGCCAATGAGGACGTTCGGCTAACTCTCGCAAGCGTTCAATGCTGTAATATTCTCGGTAAATCCGAGATTTCTCTAAGTCATCTCCAATCAATAATAAATTGCGGGATTCTGCCACCATTAAAAACAGCAAACGATAAATTAATCGCAACAATTGGCGATAGAATTCGTAATTTGTAACTTCTGCTTCGTAATTGGGGATAATTCCAAGTTTTTGACGTAGGCGTTCGTTTTGCGGATGTTGGATAAAGCCATTACCTAGCTGAACTAAGGCTTTTTCAACCCCATCCCGTAGTTTTTCGCGTACCCGTCCCCCCTGTTGCAGTGCTTCTTGGTGGTAATATTCCAGCAAACACTTATCCGCATCATCCATACCTTCAGGTAAGCGGGAACGGTGGAACAGTCGATAAAATAGCCCAAACTCAGCAAAGTTCTCGCCACTGAGAATCTGCTCTAAGTCAAATTCGATATAAGTAAGACGAGTCATCAACGAAGAGTCACGCAGTAACCGCCAGCGAAAACCATTGGTTGCGATCGCCCACAGATGCTCTGTCTTGTTAAGATACTCCTGCACCAGTGCGTGTGCTGATAACCTGGGTGTGCCACTGGGAGGACGTTTATCGATTTCTAACCGACAACCAATAATATGGATAGGTGGTTTATTTTCTCCTGCTTCTGCACGATGGGAAATCGCATAAGTTTTGTCCTCTACGACTTCGGCTGTTGCAGTGTATACAGGTTCATAACCTAGACTTTGCAGTAATGGCACTGTCCAAAGTTCACGGGTAATGGTAGTAGCCGAGTTATTCTCATCGAGCCTTGCCAATGCCCGTTGAAATGCGGCCCAATATGCTTTAGCATCACCCCAGGCAGTAGCAATTTCATCTGCTAATTTATCAGTTTTATTAAAACCAAAGTCTTCTGGCAATTGCCCTTTGATTCTGCCTTCTAGCATTTGGGCAGTCATATCTGGAGCTAGTAAATTTCCTTCGATTTGAATCGCAGTTAATGTAGTTTTCATATTTGGAGAATTAAAAATAAAAGATTACTGGCAGGTAGAAGTACTTTGCACGACTACCAGCCTTTTACTTACGTCCGGGTGGAGGATGAAAATGCCGAGAACATCCATCGGCAATTGGGGAGTGACGCGAATTCGACCTTCTTGGGTCATTGCTCTGACGCGTCTATGGCTTTGTAAAAGTTCTTCTGCTCTTTCTCTGGCAAACTTTTCCAAATCTGGCTGGAGTTCTTCTAACCTTTGGAGTAACTCACCAATTTCTATCTGCTTCATAGCTTTAGTAACATCGCTGACTGGCTTGGCTTGTTGCAGTAGTGATGTTGCTTCCAACTGCGTCAACCAGCTAGGGCTAGAGGGCGAACCTGTAAAGCCAATAACCGCGCATTCTTCCGCTAGTAGAGATGTGGTATTTCGCGTTTCTGTAGTACGTTTAGACCTATCTAACAAATGCCGTAACCTTACTAGCAGCAAAGTTGTGCGCTTTTGTACCGCATTAGTTGTAGTAAAACCGCATCTTGCTGCGATTGGTTCTATATTATGGGAAAGTGCATCTTCTAAGATGTACCGTGCCAAGCCTTCTACTAAAGGGTGATTTCGTCCTACGTATTCCACACCCTCCGGTGCTGGGGTGGTAAAAGAGAGTAAACGCGACTTATCCCCTAACGTTGACTTGAGAAAATCCGGTGGTTGGGAAAGTAACCATCCCTGCTTTTTCTTAATTAAAGAACAAGATATGCGATCGCAGGCCGACAAGACAAACCGCTCTACATCCTGCTCATTCCCTAAAATCTGGTCAGAGTCAATTAATTCCTGTTCTACTTGCTCAGGTTTAATGGCACGTTGAGCAAAGCGAGTCCGATTGGTTTTTTCGCGTTCTACTGCCTTGTCCCAATTCTTATGGACTTTATCAACCGCAGATTCTTCTTGAAACTCAAACAGCGATAACTGAATAACCTCAGTAGTACGTTCAAAAAGGGATTTAAATACTGCTTCCGCTACAGTAGTACTTTCCATTGGTACGGGAACAGTAATTCCTAAAGACTTGTGAATCTGCACAGCTTTACGAATCAGAACATCCAGAACTGCACCATCAACAGGATTATCTCGACCATAAAGCAAGCAGGCTTTCACCTTAGTTGCTGTTTGGCCGTAGCGGTCAATACGTCCTTCACGTTGTTCTAACCGGTTAGGATTCCAGGGTAAATCGTAGTGAATTACTGCACTGAAGTGCGTTTGCAGGTTTACCCCTTCACTCAAACAGTCTGTAGCAACTAGCACTCGTTGTGGATAAGATTTTAACTCTTCTAGTCGAGTTTCCCGCTCATCTTCAGAAAGTTCTCCAGTAATTGCAATTACGCGGATCTGGCTACCTTTCTTCTCTAATTTCTGTTTGAGAGCATCAGCTACATAATTTGCCGTAGCAATATAGCGACACCAGACAATCGGGTTCATCTCGTCTTTGAGGAAAGATTCTACCGTAGCAATGCACGATTGCAGCTTTTGGTCTTTGCCACCTTGTAACTTCTCTGCTGCTTGCACAAAAGCTTTAAGTTTACGTTTGTCTGCGTCTTTGTAACTCTGCTGTCCCTGTTCTATGACCAAAGTTGGCGAAGCATCAACGGCTTGTTCCTGTTCTGTGGGATCATGAACATAAGAACTCATCAAATCTTCGTCTAAATCAGCCAATAAGCGATCACCTGATTTACTAACTTGGCGATTTAATGTAGCGATCGCAGCCGCAGGTGAAGACATGACACAACGAATCAAAGCCAAAGCCGACCAGTATCTTCCCCGACGTTGAGCATGACTCATGTCCGCCGTAGTCGTTTTCACTAGACCACGGGCAAAATCATAGACTTCATCAAATAGTTCTTTGTACTCTTTCGATAACTTATATGATTCCTCGCTTGACTCTCGTTCAGGAAAAGGAGTTTCATTCCCTAGCCAAAGCTTGACATCTGCCCGTCTACGCTGAACAAAATGATTGGCTAAGTGGTCACGTTGTTTGTCAGTTAAGCTATTGAGATTGAAATGCTCAAACTCCGGCTTCAACAAACCTAAAAGTGAGAGAAAAGATTCTTCAATCCCACTGTGAGGAGTAGCTGTAAGTAACAGTAAATGTTGTTCTTGTTTTTGAGCAATTTCTGTAATCAGCTGGTGTCGCTGCTGCTGAGATGTAGTAGTTTTATTTGGACGGGCGCAAGTATGTGCTTCATCCACAATCACTAAGTCAGGGCAATGAGTTATAAAACTAGCGCGACGACGTTCTGCTTTGGCATAGTCCAAGCTAACAATCAGGTGACGATAATAGCTAAAAACACTGTCATTATTAGGTATGTTTCGCTCTAATTTGGAAGCTGTGCCAGAACGTACTACCACCGCATCAATATGAAACTTTTCACTTAATTCCTGCTGCCACTGATCGCATAAATGTGGTGGACACAGTACTGCAATTCCCTTAACTTCACCTCGGTCTAGCAATTCACGAGCTATTAATCCAGCTTCGATGGTCTTACCAATACCCACGTCATCAGCTACAAGCAGTTTTACCGTCTCTAACTTTAGTGCCATCAATAAAGGAACTAACTGGTAAGGACGAGGACGCAATGACAACCGTCCTAAACAGCGAAAAGGCCCTGCACCGCTACGGAGTAAAAGACGTGCAGCATCCATAAGCAAAAGTGCGGCTGCATGATCTTGTACGCTAGTAGCTTGAGGTAGAGGAAATGTAGCTGATTCAATCTTCTCTAGCTCTTCTTCTAAAAGCTTGTGGTAGATACCAGCAATTTCATCCTCATTGCCTGAAAGGGGTCGTAGACGAATAACATCTTGATTTTCTGAAGGTAGTATCACCCATTGCCGACTGCGACAGGTGACTATTGAACCAGGTGAATGGTTCATAGTTTGTGCCATTGTTAGCCTATATTAGTATTGAAAATTTGGCAGCAGATTAATTAGTAAAAATAGTAGTAATTACTGAATTAATACTTATGAGCAAGCAAGTAGTATGCTCACAAGTCTTTTCTGTTTTAAAGTAAGCTTAAGTACAATGTAAGTAGTAAGATTACTTAATTCAGTCATTTTTTATAAAATTTCTGCTTTTGACCAAGCGTAACCGCCTGCCGACAGCGATCGCAGAGATTATTGAACCTCCCAAGATTATCACTAGTCCGCCTGAAATTGGCTACTGGATTGATACCAGCCGTATTGGTGTTAAGCCTTGTGCAAAGATTCGGTTTACCAGCAAGTTGTTAGAAAAGCCTCTGCTACGGGAAAACTTAAAATTCGTAACAGGTGATGCTGACGGGATTGTTTCGATAGTGCGGTCTTTTAACGAAACTGTTGGGGTCGCGTGAGGGCTGGTGATGGGCAGTAGGGGGGCAAGCATACCAAAAGCTATAAAGTTATCGATTCTTTCCTTGCTGTAACCAAAAAAGAACGCCGTATACCTTTGATTTCGCGTGGGGTCAATTCGACAGCATATCGTCCGTAATTTGCTCTGATTTCTCCTGGTTGAATTACTGAAGCATTCCAACTGTGAGCAGCAAACAACTGTTCTGGTTCGTCTGTACCGAAACGCCAGTGCTTGCTAATCAAGCCATTCTGATGTTTAGCCCCAACTTGCCATGACTTGACACTGACCAAATCAGCCCCCAAGTGACTGCCATTTGTACTCAACTGGTTAATTGTTTTGAGTAACTCATTAACTTCTGCTTCATTCAAGTACATCAACAGCCCTTCCATTAGCCAAAGTGTGGGTATGTTGATGTCAAAGCCCTGTTGTAAAAGCAGATGTGACCAAGGTTGCGTTAGATCAGCAGCGATCGCCTGACGATGACACTTGGCAGGTTTATCTTGTAGGATTGCTTCTCTGTACTGGATTAATTCTGGCAAATCTAATTCGTACAAACGAGCCTGTGGTGGGAAGGATAGACGAAATGCTCTTGTGTCTAACCCGACTCCTAGAAAGACTAACTGTTTAGCTTCGGGCAACACAGACAAGATGAAGTCATCAAAGAAGCGGGTACGGACTGCAACAAACTGAATCCGAAGCGCACTACCAAGGAGATTATCGCTATCCTCCTGTTCCCATTTCTCCCGCCAAGCTTGCCCTGTCTCTCCAGCTAACTGTGTGGCTAATGGATCATCAAACAGGTGGTCTGGTCTGTCAGCTTCTATTGCACGTTTAGTTGCCATTATCAGTGCAGTGCGGCAAACTTCATCTTTAATTTTAGGCACATCATTCATTACTTTGGGTTTTAGCAGTTATCGTTGCAGTCCAATTGTCTCACCTTTGTTTATGTGTGATCTAGTATTAGTTGTAAAAATAGAGTGCTGATTATTAAAAATATAATAATCATTGATTAGTAAGTATTGAAATCATGCTCATATTGATTTGTAAATTAACTAAATTCTAGTAAGCCATTTGGTTAGTGCTAAATCTGCTAGTGATTCTAAAGAGTTAGAAACATCGTTGTAACCTTGGGAAATTGGGACGGGCATAAATGATTTATGAGAAAGACTCCAATATAAATTTCTAGGACGTTTTTCTCGTGGTATGGCATCCCATTCGGATTGAAGTTTCATTCGCCCAAAACCTTCTGGTATATGACCTAGATGAGTAACTATTTCACCTTCTAGCCATAGCCGTAACCGACCAATTACTTCTTTTTGCCGTGAGTTAGGAGTTGGCAACCAGAAAAATACAACTGGTTTATGAGATGTCCTTTGATAGCAAAATTCAGCCACAGGTTTCGATTTACCCTTGCCATACCTGATAGTATTTCTACTCTCAATTTGTTCCTTGATTCGCTCATCAAAGCTCAAAATTTTCTCTCGAAGCTTAAGAATTCCTTGCTGTTCCTCTGCTGAACAAGCACCTAGCCAATCTAAAAGTAATTGTGGTGTTTCTGAAATGCCATGTTTTGTACTACTGAAATTTAGCTCTTGATAGGAAATAGGAATTGACCAAGTTTGATTAGTGCTGATGTCTTGCAAACACAACTGGAACTGTTGATTGTCTTTGAATACTTGAATCTGCAATAAATCAATTTTGAGCAGATTATACTTGCAATCAATCAGATTATGTCTGTGGAATGAAGGTGCGGCAGCTATCAGTTTAACTGGTTGGTGATAGTCTATTTGTTCACAAAAAGGTCGCTCATCTAGCAAATTATCATAATAACGGGTTAGCTGCTGGATAACATATCTATCTTCAGCATTTTTTAGTTCTAAAATAACTAACTGTTTGCTTTCGTTCAAAGCTAAGATATCGCAGAATTCGCCCTTAGCCGCATACTGCCGTTTGAGAGGTGTCAAACTTAATAATTGCTGTAGATTCTCCCAAATAAAATCTTCTAAGGCAGCTTCGGACGCAAACTCCCAACCCTCACCTGTTTTTCTTAAAGCAGCACCAGCCAGCATACTTTTGGGTCAACGTTAAAAAATCAAATTACACTTAGCTTACCTTGAGCAAAGTAAGATTGCGATCGCTGTGGAAAATTTTCATCGCATCAATACTGACTGCGACCATTGAAAGACATTGATACTTGTCAGGTTATCTACTGATATTTTCTTATCTTACTTATTTAAGTGATACAAATTATACCCCTTTTAAAATACCTGTGTTAATTTTGCTATAGCTTACTCGTAGTCAGGGTTATATGGACTTTGTAGTTTTAGACACTGAGGGGAAACCGGAATTAAGTGAATTGGCGATAGTGGATAGTCAAGGACGGTTGATCTATGAAGGGTTTTCTAGTGATTATCCCAATCACAACAAGAATCTGCCTAACCTTAAAAGTCTCAAAACTCTGCTTACAGAGTTTCTGTCCCTTGTCCAAGGGAAGAAAATAGTCTGCCACTATGCCTTGCATGATATTGAGATACTTCAGTCCAGTTTTCGCCGAGTTGGTCTTTTTTGCCCCAAACTAGAATTCGAGTGTACTTGGGAAAAAGCAAAAAGTGTTTGGTCAGAGCTAGAAAGCCATTCCCTAGAACATCTGAGTAAGCATTTTAATTTGCAGGTAAATAACCGCTACTTTATTCGAGATATGGCTCATGCTGCTCGATATGATGCCCAGTTTACTTACCAGCTTTATCGTCAGATGATGATTGAGCAATTAAAACAAAAGCCCAATCCATTTAGTGCTAGTCGGGTTGATACTCCGTTTCAGACTCACCCTGATTATTTTGCCACTTACCGCCAAGAATATCTTACTCTTGAGTCAATTTTGGCTGACATCAAACTAGATTCCAACCGCCAGAGTAAAGGAGTCGTAGTTATTGGAGAGCCAGGGACTGGTAAAACCCACTTGATGATGAGACTAGCCAATGAGCGACTAGCCAATAATCGACTATTATTTATCCGCCAACCGAACCATCCCAAAGCAGTGCTGCATCACATCTACAGCCGCATTTTGGAATCCCTAGTACAGTCGGTTGGTTCTGCTACTCAATTGGACTACCTGATTATCAATAGCTTTTATAAAATTCTCGGTTTCCGAGTTACATCTCAGAAAGACCAAGAAATTATTAAAGCTCTACAAGATAAAAATTTAGATGCGCTTGGAGCAGAAGGAACTGGGCGCAGACGAGATTACTGGCAACACATTGAAAAACGAATCAACGAGTGGTGGGCGGGTCATTATTCTTCTGGAGGTTTTGCTCTTGCTATTCTCAAGGGAATTGTTAAGTATTGTAGTTATACTGACCCACGACGCAAAGATATTACTACCCGTTGGTTAGCTGCTAACATCTTATCTAAAGAAGAGGCAGAATTAGTTGGTTTGCCAAATTGGGGAGAAGACCTCAGCCAAGAAGCCTTTTCTTTGGAAGCAATTTCAGTTTTGGCTAAACTATCTATCTTGGATGAACCCTTAATTATCGTCTTCGATCAGCTAGAAGGATTGGGGCTTTCACATAACCGAGAAATCTTACTGAATTTTGGGGAAGCTATCAAGGAAATTTTTACTCACGTTCCTAATAGTTTAATTATTCTCAATATGTTTCCAGATCGATGGGAACAGTTTCAAGCTAGCTTTGATAACTCAATTATTGGTAGAGTCTCCCAGTACCAGATTTATTTACGTCAGCCAGATGAAACAGAACTTGAAGCGATTTTGCGGGTGAAGCTTCAGGCACTTGATATTCCTCTAGAACTATTATTTAGCTCTGAAGATTTGGAAGATATTCTTGGACAAAAGCCAATTCGAGGGGTATTAAACCGAGCAGCAGACTATTATAACTACAGGGTTCGTCAAATTCCTCTAGCATCTGTCAAAGAAAACCTGCATAAGCTTGATAGTAAAGAACAACTAGAGCAACAGCTGAGAATTGTACAGCAACAACAGCAAAAACTAACCGAAGCATTTCTAGATTTGGTTCAAGCGATACAGGAACAAGGGCCGTCAGTTGATTTAACAAAATTGCGTCAGCAGTTTCTTCCTGAACCTCCTAAGCTTCAACTACATACCTCAGATAACATTATTGAGTATTTAACTCGAAAGAAGGCTGAACTTGAGCAGCAGTATAGTAACCTTCCGATCATTTCTGATTATGATGACATGGGTAAACTAAAAACTATTGCTGAAGCTTTTAACCATATAAAGCCAATTAGACTAACTCAATATCGTTTGGGAAAGCGAGTTTTACCAGAACATCTTGTGGTTGAGACTGGTAATAAAAATTATGTAATGGGGTTTCTGCAAGTTGACCCAAGTACTTCATCTTTTACTAGCCGAATCACTAATTTCAATGAGCTAGTAAGCCTGCATCCTCATGACCGTTTTGGTTTATTTCGAGATGAGCGATTAACTGAAGTCAAGGGGAAAGTAGGAAGAGAGAGAATAACTCAACTGAATAATTCCCTGAATGGAAAGTTTAAGCCGTTCGCCAAGGACGATAGAATTGCTTTGGATTTGACCTATCAGACAATTATTGACATTCAAAATAGGGATTTGGATGTTGATTTGGAATCAGTTTTAAAAGTATTTATCACTTATAAAGAATGGCATCACTGGCTGTTCAGTATGTTTGAACTGGGTAAATCTTTTGCAAAAGCAGCATAAGTATTATAGTAGATGGCATATCTACTCGGACAATATTTCTCTTGAACAGTAATTGGTTCTAGAAAAATCCTGAATCAGCCTGAATGCTCTGTTACTTCCTTTTAAACGTCAACTCTCCCTAGTCAAAATCAGATTAAATATTTTGCATAAACAAGTAAATTTGTTTCTACGCTCAAACTCAGAAGCATCAAAACCCTGGTAATAGGTGATGTCAGATAGAGAAAGAGCATTATGAAAGTGAGATTATTAGCGTTGATACTGATCGGACTGTGCGAAAAAATTTTGGAAGCGATCGCACGTTGTTTAGCGGATCTGACAAAATCGCACAGATCCCGTGGGGAAGATACAGCAGCAACTAATGCAGCTTGTGACTTGAAGAGTCTTTCGCTACATCCCACACCCTATACCCCATAACCTGTTTGCGATCAATTCAACTACCTACCGAAAAGAGAAAAGAGCTGATGTTAGACAACTGGTTGAGCAAAAAACAGATATGGTTGCTGCGTGGTGTAGCGATTATAATTTTTTTGATACAAGTTGGAGCATATTTCTGGAGCATTTACCGAGCAACGAATATCTGCAAGTTGTCGCAGCCTCATTCCCAGTATTGCGATTTGACAGTAGTGCGAAAGTTAAGTGGAGTAGCAGAAGCGATCGCCCTTTCTTCTGATGGTCACACCTTAGTGGGGGGCGGTGGCAAAAGCTTTAGCGTCTGGCATTTGCCAAGTCAGCAGCCGCAATTAACCCTCAAAGGAGACGCGAATGATATTTATGACCTTGCGCTTTCTGCTGATGGTCAGACTTTGGTAAGTGGGAGTTTAGGCAAGACCATTAAGGTCTGGAATTTAGCGACGGGAAAACTCAAATTTACGCTCAAAGGGCATTCTGAAGTTGTAAATGCACTGGTGATCACACCCAATCAGCAAACAATTGTGAGTGCCAGTTCCGACAATACCATTAAGATATGGAATTTGGCGACTGGACAATTAACAAGCACATTGGCACAAACACCGGATGCTGTAATAACTTTGGCGCTGACTCCAGATGGCAAGACTTTGGTTAGTGGCGATTCGAGCAATCACATCACTGTATGGGATCTGGGAACTGGACGAAAGCGCACCACTTTGACTGGACATTATGGTGCAGTATCTGCTTTAGCAATTAGTCGTGACGGTCAGTTGCTCGCTAGTGGTAGTGCCAAGCAGGTAAAAGTGTGGAACCTGACAACAGAAAAATTGTTGCAGGATTTTGGGGGCTTCTATTTTCCGCAGATCACCATCGCCTTTAGTCCTGATGGGCAATCTTTAATTGCTGGTGGAGGATATAAACCATATCGGGTTTGGAATCTGGTAACAGGAAATATGGAAGCAACTCTGCCCGATGTAAGCAACTGGTCGGGAGCAATGGTATTTAGTAGGGATGGTAAGACTTTGTTTAGTGCAACAGAGGACGGAATTACAGAGTGGAAAATTCCTGCACCAAACCACCCGTAAAAGAATGTTTGGAAAGTTATTAGAGTCTTGCGCTTGAGCTATTCGTCTGGTTTTAAAACTTCCAACTTTGGGCAAGTGAGAGTACTGTATCTGCCAAACTAAAATCTCGTTTGTGTTCGCATACGAATTGATATAATCGTGGATTTTTTCCTTGAAAATCCATCAGTGAATTGGAGATTTTATCTACTTCAATCCTCCGATTATCATTATTAAATGCTAGCCCGATTCTGCTGATATTTTTGAGGAATTCTAGTGGCAAGTTATTTGGGTTTCTGCAATTTTATAGTTCCCAAACCACAAGTAAGAATACCATTTTGATAAATCGGATCGCTTAAGTGGATAGTGCCTGGTAATTTGTTTTGACATATAATTGCGAAAGTTGTTAGTTCATTTTTAGAATTTTTAGTATTAGGTACAATAAATACACCACTAACATAACCTATTACTGGTATTTTTACGAACCATCCCTTTTTTACATACTCTCGTCGGGGATTTGCATAATTGAATGCAGAGATTGGGGTTATTTTTATAGAATAATTATAGTTTTTTGACGAATTTGACATTTGTTCTTTAAGAGCAATGTCTATTTCAGGAATCGACTTACTAAAAATGCCATTATGCTCTAAGAAGTATCTCTGCTGACCACGAGTCATCATGCCAATTGAAGCCAGTCCTACTGATGATGTAGCCCAACTTTCATTACTAAAATTTAAAGGGAATAAATTATATAAAATTGGTGGCAATATAATCCAGATAAAAGGAATAAATATTAGCAAAAATAGAGCCTTGAATTGTGTTTTTTTATCAAGTTTTAAGAAAAGATTCATGACTATTTTCTGTCTGAGATAATTTGTTTTCTTGACGAACACTCTGAAGTCTTTAACACAACCTCTTAGTTCAAGTTTTCCCATAGTACAGGCTTTTCTAACAACTTACTGACCGCAGAGAAGGTGGGGACTCCCGCAATATGTTGAAAAAATAAGCCACCCTCTAAGAGTGGCTCAAAGTTTTATCCAAGAATTTCAATCACCGTAGCCAGAATTTTCTTGTTGTGTCAACGCCGGAAAATAATTTTTAAGTAATAAGCTGTACCTGTTCCTTCCAGGTGTGTCGAAATCTTTTCTTGAAATTGGCGCATGAACCCAGGTAATAACGAACGCTTCTACCGTGCAATATAAAACTGCCCTAGACGAAAGCTAGAGCAGTTTTTGATAGAAGCAAATTATATAGGAGACTTTTAGTGTTGTCCCCGGTTTATCCATAGTAAATACCGTTATATAATACTATTCACCTCAAATTCCATGTTTTACGCAAAAAACGAATCATCTTGAAATTGGCATTACAAAGGTTAGAAATCAGCATGAGCCAACGTATTGTAGGCGGCATCCGCTTCTCTACTGTCTACCTCTGATTTTCCTCGATTGGGCTAGGACTTACAGATAGGGAGCGATCGCACCAAGCTCACTGCCTTCATGCGATCGCAACTGGGATAATTTTATTGTGGAATGCGTTCAGCTCCGAACTTGCGCTGATGCCAGTAAGGATAGATTGGCGCGGTGGCGCTAACCTGATTGAGCCGATTTACTTCCTCTAATGTTAGTTCGGGAGCAATGCGATTTTGTGAGATGACCCCACCTGGAGAGCGATCGCTAATAACATCTTACGTATATACTAAATATTTAATACAATAACCTGAGTAATATTCGTTAGAAGACACAACCTGTGCTAAAAACGAGGTTTCTGTACATTGTTGCGACTATAAAAAAGGTAAAATTTCCTTTCAAGAATAGTTTTGAAATAGGAAGTACCTACTTTTATGAAGAAAAACATATATGCAAATCTAAATTTTGCCGATTCATTATCAGATTTTAAAGAGGATGTGACGAAACTTTTAGAGTTGAAAAATATCGAGGAATGGTCTGGAAGAATAGTTAAAGAAAGAGAAGAAACAATTAGACAGGCTGCGTTAGTTTTAGCAGGCCAATGTATCGGCATATTATTGCATAAGCTTTCTCAATCAGAGTCGGCTCATCAAACAGCAATTAATCAAACCAAAGGATGGTGGCATACCGACACGCAAAGACACGGTTATACGAAGAGGGAAATATTAACAGTAGGTAATGTTGTAGTAAGTCTTAAATTACCATACGTTGTTCAAAAAAGAGAAAAAAAAGCGAAGAGTAAATCTCGTAATGTTGGATTTTGTCCCTTGTTAAAATGGTTAGGAATGTCAGAAGGCTTGACCCCATTAGTTTGGTCAGATATTACAAAATATGGTGCCATAGCTAGTTCTTTTGAAGCTGCACATACAATCCTGAGTGATTGGGGAATTAATATTAGTCTTAAACGAATTGAACGATTGACATATAAATTTGGTCAAATCGGCATTGATTTACGTCAAACTAAAATATCTAACTTGCAACAAGGTAATTTACCTGATGGGAATATACTTAAAGACCAGAGAGTTGTAATTGCTGTAGATGGTGGCAGGAGTAGAATTAGGATTAATAAAAAAGGTAGAAAAAATCTCAAAACAAACAAGCACGGCTTTACAGGGGAATGGGTTGAGCCAAAATTATTAACAATTTATGTGGTTGATGAACAAGGTAAAAAAGTTAGAAATGGCGAAATAAAGATTGTAAATGATGGCACTTATGAAGACTATAAAGGATTTTTACCAATTTTAGAAATGCATCTGATTAGTTTGGGAATTAGTCAAGCAAAACAAGTTTTATTAATTGCTGACGGTGCAGAATGGATTTGGAAGCATATTCCCCCTCTTTTAAAGAAATTGAAATCTCCCGATGCGACTTATCAATTATTTGATTTTTACCATGTTACTGAGCGGCTACAGAAATTTGCTGATGTAGCGTTTAGTGATGATAGTGAGCGAAATAATTGGTTCAAAAAAGCACGGAGAACTTTAAAAAAAAGTAATGCCATGACCATAATTAGGCAGATGGATGAATTTATCTTTGAAGCCACGGGAGAGCGTTGTAAAACTATGGTAATACAGAGAAATTACCTTTTACGTGCCTATCGTGAAAGGCGTTTAAATTACGCTAAGATACTAGACCAAAAACTACCAATAGGTAGTGGGGCAATTGAGAGTTTAATCCGTCAAGTTATCAACTTAAGAATCAAGGGTAATAGTAAATTTTGGTTGAAAGAAAATGCAGAAATTATCTTACATCTGCGTTGTCAATGGATAGCTCAAAGTTGGGATATTTTTTGTAGTTCTATCTTTAATTCCTTTATTAAACCTCAAACTGCTTGATTAATTTTATACTTGAGTTGTCATCTTTAGCTATTGCTTGCTGTAATTGACACTAAGTATTAAAGACTTAGTATAGATATTTTAGGAAATAATCGTCAAATGACTTACTAGCAATCTTTTTGAGATATATCATCAAGATGAATTCTCGTGCAAAGCAGTATTCTATTTGTAAATAAAACAACTCCGTACTGAAATATAATTTTTAGCGATCGCACTTTTTTTGTCCGACCTCACAAAATCGCATTGCTCCCGTCCCACAGTTGTTATGGCTCATGGCGGACATGGAAATGAATTTCAAGCAGGAAGTGATGCCACTGCAACGAATAATTCTATTCAGGTTGATGCTGACACAGCCAAACGTCTAGGGATTAAAGTCGAGCCTGTCCAACATCAAAGGTTAGCTGTTGGCATCAAAACTACTGGACAAATAGAGACTCTTCCCAGCCAAAAAGTAGAAGTGACTACCCCAATTCAAGGAGCGAAAGTAGTTGAATTGTTGGTGGAACCTGGCGCATCAGTAACAAAAGGTCAACCCCTTGCTGTTGTTACTAGCCCAGATTTAGTAACATTGCGTGTGGAATCTCAGGATAAATTAGCACAAGCTCAAGCTGATTTACACTACAGCGAAGCTGATTTAAGACTGGCTCAACAAAATTATCAAAAATATCAACAAATAGCCGACTCGGAAATTGCTCAAGCACAGAGTCAAGTTGACTTTGCTCAAGAAAAGTACAACAAAGACAAACAGTTAGCTGATGCTGGCGCTTTACCCCGTCGCAATGCTCTGGAATCTCAAACCCAGCTAGCGCAGGCAAAAGCCGAACTTACTAAAGCGAAGAGCCGCAGGGATGTTATCGGGGCTGAAAATCAACTCAAACGCGCTCAAGCATCAGTTCAACTAGCAAAGTCAAATATTAATCGCAGTAATACTAGTTATCAAACTCGACTTGCTCAACTAGGAAATCTCCCAAATTCTAAAGGATTAGTGACAGTAACTGCTCCTATCTCTGGTAAGGTTGCTGATAGAGAAGTGACTATTGGTCAAACTTTTAATGATGCCGGTGGCAAATTGATGACGATTGTCAACGATAGTCGGCTTTTTGCTACAGCTAATATTTATGAAAAAGATTTAGGTAAGGTAAGAATTGGTGAGAGAATTAGATTAAAAGTTGCTAGTGTGAGCGATCGCACTTTTTCTGGTCAAATTTCCCGCATTGGTACAATGGTAGAGGGAGAAACAAGAGTTGTACCAGTACAAGCAGAGATAGATAACTCACGCGGACAACTCAAACCCGGAATGTTTGCGGAACTAGAAGTTTTAACAGACCAAATATCAGCAGCTATTTCAGCTATTCCTACCTCAGCAGTGGTAGACGCGAATGGGAAGAAAGTTGTTTATGTGCAGAGTGGTAATGCTTACCAAACAGTTGAAGTCACATTAGGTCAGACTTCTGGCGATATGGTTGAAGTCAAGAGTGGCTTATTCGAGGGAGATATGATTGTCACCCAACGCGCACCGCAACTTTACGCCCAATCTCTGCGAGGTGGTACCCATGTAAAAGCAGATGAACACACAGAAGTTTCATCGCAGACAACAGAGGTTAAAACAGTACCATTGTGGTTACTAGGAGCAGGTGGGGGGGCTGCAATAGCTCTAATAGCTTTTATGGTGGGTCGTCGCAGCAATCATCAACTTGTTCCAGTAACGCCAGAACTTACCCACAACCTAGCAGAAGATTCTTCTAATTATTCTACAAACCTAGATGATAACCATCATGCACCTCATGAAGAATCAAAAGTCATAATTATTAGTAAAAATACTCAACAATAAAAATACTGAGTGCCATTATTAAATGGGCGATTTTTTCATCCAATTCAAAGTATCCAAAACTGTAACCTTTTGGGCAGTATAATTAAATTATTAGATTAAATCAAGTTTATTAACTGCATAATTTTTTTAGCTTTTATTGGTAGCGATTAACAATTAATTATGGTTTTTGGAAGCCTTTTCCTCTATAATTAGCTAATTCTTCATAGTCAGGCATATATGCATAGCTATCTCTAATATCCAAGCCTAAAAATCTGGAAAAACGTGCAGAATCGTTTCCTACTAATTCGCCTTTTCGGTGCTTACCTTGGTAATTAGCTAAAGCAATTTTAGCTTGACGTAATGATTTTACAGGTACAAAAACATCTGTTTGATCAAAAGACCATAAATCTTCAGAACGTCTTGCTGCAAACAATAGTTCTCCTAACGCTTGGTTTTTAGAATCATCTTGTTTATAAGTTAAAGCTAGATGCTTATCTAAATAAATAATTCTTCCTGAATTAATATTTTCTGTAATATCTAAAGAGTCAATTAAATTCGATAAAAATTTTCGACGTTCAGGGTAAGTAGCACCGAGAAAAGGAATAACACCGACTACCCAACCTCTAGCACCTGTTTCTTTATCAGTCTCATAATTCTGATAACATTCTTTTAAGCACGGGATATAAAATTTATCAAAAGGAATTCTCATCTGAGAAATTGTTTGTATATTAACGGCTAGTATAAACTTTTTAAATGATTTAGATTCCTCTAGTACCTTTATTAAGGTAGAATCATAAAAAATTTTGGGCTGACTATGATATTTTTCCCATAACATATCAAATACAACTCTAAAATCTCTGCTATCATTGAGCAAAAAATCATTCACTTTTTGATAGCCATAATGAGTAAAAACTTGTGATTGTATTTGTCTTAACTTTTCATTACTTTTAACTATAGTATTGCCAATACGGATTTTAGACATAGTATTGTTTGTTTTTAAGGGACTTTTTAGGAAGTAGGAGGTAAAAGTTCTGTTAAAGGTGTAGTTTCACGTTCAATTATATTGATACTAAGAAATTCTGCTGCTTCGTTGGAACTGAGTGGAACAGTAAACATGAGATGCATATAATTTACCTGATCATTTCCACTTGTACATGGAACAGCGTGGTAGATAACCGGAAACCTTTCTTGAGAATGCATAATTAGAGATTCTGTTAATCTGGCAAGAATTCGGGTTCCACCAAATATGTAGCTCCGTTCTTGAGCAACTTTCAACTCTGCTAAAGTCCACCAATTAAAAACTATTTTACCGTCAGAACTATCACTAAGCCCCCATTCTTGACGATAATGTTTTGGAGTCAGAGTTAGTAAACCCTTACCTTCTTCAATTCGTCGCCGCTTCGCCAGTCTAATCAATGAGGAGTCAAATGCTGTAGCAATAGCTGACCTAAAATCTGATAATTCGTCAGTCAGCTCGTTATATTTTATAAATGTAAAGGCATCTCCAATCCCTTTAGTCTCGTCAGTGATTACGTTCGCTACTAAAATCAGATTGCCGTTAACTAATTCTTCAAAATCTAATGAGCTATCGAGATATGGTGGCTTAGGTGGTTTACCAAACCCTTTTACACCGCTACGTTTTGCTTTCGCCATCACTTACCTCTATTGCTCAACTTAATTCAAAAAAAGGTTTGCTCATAGGGAGTAAAAGCATTTACTAGTAAGGGTAATACATCCACTCGCGGTAATATCTACCGAGTTTTTAGTTTACCATTATTCAACCTTGATTTCATCCTGATTTCATCTTTATTTGAGACATTAGATACAGTGCCTAACTGTCAAAACTACAGATTATCCCAGATGGATTAACTGTATCGTCAAGCAAAAAACCCTTGATTTGTCTCAAAAATGCTCAATTCCATTGTCAAATGGTCGATCGCCCAAAGGTGGCTAATCGTTATTGCCTCTATATTAATTAGTCTGTGGGGATTGCGTGTCATCACACAAATGCCTCTCGACGTATTTCCTAGCTTCGCTCCCCCGCAAGTGGAAATTCAAGTTGAAGCTTCCGGTTTAGCACCAGAAGAAATCGAATCTTTAGTGACTCGCCCAATTGAGAGCGCGATTAATGGCACACCTGGACTAGAGTCTCTGCGATCTTCATCTGCTATTGGAATTTCTGCGATTAAAACTGTCTTTAGCTGGGATACTGATATTTACCGCGATCGCCAACTAGTAACAGAGCGCTTACAAGGGGTGAAACTGCCACAAGGAGTAGAGCAGCCGGAAATATTGCCTATTAACTCGCCCTTGGGATGGGCTGTTAAATATGCTTTTTCTGCTGAAAGCACTGACATGATGGAAGTGTGGCGGATTGCTAATTGGGATGTAAAAAATCGCTTGCTGGCTGTACCAGGAGTGAGTAATGTTTTTCTCTACGGTGGTGATGAGCGGCAATATCAAGTTTTGGTAGATCCAGACAAGCTTAAAGCCTACAATGTTTCGTTGCCAGAAGTCACTAAAGCAGTGCAGAATGCTAACGTCAATGTGCCGGGAGGATTTTTGATTACTCCTGACCAAGAAACACTAATTCGGGGAATTGGGCGAATCGAGTCAATTGATCAACTCAAGCGTTCGGTGATAAAGGCGGTTAAAGGTACACCCGTATTATTAGAACAGGTAGCAGAAGTCAAAATTGGCCCAGGACTAAGACGAGGAGATGGACTATTTCAAGGCAAACGAGCAGTAATTTTAACTGTCTCTAAGCAGCCTGCGGCAGATACTCCCACTGTAGTTAAAGCTGTAGAAGCAGCAATGGAGGAGATTAAGCCAGGGCTACCACAGGATATCAAGGTTACTAAAACCTTTGACCAAGATTTATTTATCGAAGCTTCGGTCAAAAATGTTGAGGAAGCTCTGCGCGATGGCATCATTATCGTTTCAGTCATCCTGATCATCTTTTTGATGAACTGGCGCACAGTAATTATTAGCCTCAGTGCTATGCCTTTGTCATTACTGTTAGGCATGATTATTCTGAGTTGGACTGGACAAGGTATTAATACAATGACCTTGGGTGGACTAGTCGTTGCAATTGGTTCAGTGGTAGATGATGCGATCGTTGATATGGAAAACGTCTACCGCCGATTGCGAGAAAATCAACTAGCAGGGAACCCGAAAAATCCTTTACAAGTTGTATTTGATGGTTCAGTAGAAGTGCGTGTCAGTGTTTTATTGTCCACTGTCATTATTGCAGTGGTCTTTGCACCGATTTTCGTCCTGTCTGGCGTGGAAGGTCGAATTTTTACGCCGATGGGAATGGCATATTTGCTATCGATTCTCGCTTCTACCTTAGTTGCATTAACACTAACTCCAGCATTATGTGCTTTATTACTAGCAAATCGACGTTTACCAAGTACCGAAACTTGGCTTGAGCGCAAAGCACATCAATTTTATCGTCCAGCGTTAAGGTTCTCGATTCGTTACCCCAAGGTGATTTTAGGGTTGGCACTTGCGGGGTTTATTGCATCGATAATTATTCTTCCTGGGTTGGGTAAAGTCTTTTTACCAGAATTTCAAGACCGTTCTTTGGTCAATTCAATGGTGCTTTTGCCTGGTGAATCTCTGAATGCAACTAATCAAGCTGCTTTGGCGGTGATGGATGCCCTGAAAAGCGATCGCCGTTTTGATTTCATTGCCTTACGATCTGGGTTTGCTCAAGGAGATCCTGAAGTGGCTGGAGTAAACTTTGGTGAGTTGGATGTGCAGATTAGCGAAGAAGGAGCGAAAAACCGCCAGAAGACTGTTGAAGCACTCCGCAAAGAGTTTGAAAAACTTCCTGGTGTGGCAACTAATATTGGTGGGTTTATCTCCCACCGAATAGATGATATCCTCTCTGGCGTGAGAAGTGCGATCGCTGTGAAAATTTACGGGTCTGAACTCGAAGAACTCCGCACTCTTGGGAAACAAGTACAATCTGCTATAAATGGTATTTCCGGTATTGTGGATTTGCAATTAGAACCCCAAATTCCAGTTAAACAAATTCAAATTCAATTTGACCGCGATGCAGCAGCTCGTTATGGATTAACTGTGGGGGAACTTGCAGAAACGATAGAGACTGGATTGAATGGTAAAGCCGTTTCCCAAGTTTTGGAGAAGCAACAAACTTTTAATCTCGTTGTGTGGTTGCAAGAACGCTCCCGTAACAATTTGGATGTTATTGGTAACTTGTTGGTAGATACACCCAACGGGCAGAAAATTCCCTTATCCCAGGTTGCTAAAGTTGATTATGGCACGGGGCCAAGTACCATTAATCGTGAAAATGTTTCCCGGCTGATAGTGGTTTCTGCCAACGTTGCTGGACGGGATTTGGGTTCTGTAATTAAAGATGTACGGAAACGGGTCAAACAAATTCAACTACCTGGAGGTTACTACGTCCAATTTGGCGGTCAGTTTCAGGCACAGGAACAAGCAACGCAGACTTTAATAATTGCAGGTGCGATCGCCTTTGCCGTGATTTCTGTACTGATATACTTTGCTGTCAAGTCAATTCCTGCCACAGTCATGATTATGATTAACTTGCCACTGGCATTAATTGGTGGGGTTATCTCTGTGGCCTTGAGTGGTGGTATTATTTCCGTTGCTTCGATGGTTGGTTTTATCACTCTATTTGGTGTAGCTACTCGCAACGGATTACTGTTAGTGGATAACTATAATAATCGCCTCGCTGAGGGAATACCACTTAAACAAGTAATTGTTGATGGTTCAATGGAAAGATTAGTAGCGATTCTTCTCACAGCACTTTCGTCAGCACTAGGTATGGTTCCATTAGTGATTGGTTCTGGTGCAGGTAAAGAAATTTTGCAACCTTTGGCTGTGGTAGTGTTAGGGGGCTTATTTACTTCTACTGCTTTAACACTATTAGTTTTACCAGCTTTATATTCGCTATTTGGGAGGTTTTTAGTTCCGAATAAGACTACAAAAATATACAATATTCAAGTTACTCAAGAGTCAATTGTATGAAAATTTTTGCTGTTTGGTATCTGGCATTATTTGATATTTTATTCAGGGAGGTGGATTAAAAACTTTATATAGACTCAATGCCAGGATCTAAAAATCTTGCAAAGACTGGATTGCCATAGAAATCTTATCTCAATTATCAACACATTTTAAATGAGGAATAAACCAATGAAATCACTTAAATCTAGCTTAATTATTCTTGGAAGTGTAGGACTACTATTTTTAGGAGCTTGCAGTAACGATAATAAAGCAGCTAATACAGAAAATAGTCCAGCCGCTTCTACCTCAAACGCCCAAACCCCATCTATTTCAGCTTCACCTGTCACTAAAACAGATAGTCAGCATGGTGAATCTCATGGAGGTCAAGTTGTAGAAACAGGAAGTTATCATCTAGAATTTGTTCCTGAGAAAGAAGCAAGTGCAACTCACATGGATTTATATGTGCTAAAAGGTGACAATCACCAAACAGTACCTGATGCAAAAGTAACGGCTCAAGTTCAGCTACCTGATGGAAAACAAAAGACAGTTCCTCTTGCTTATGATGCTAGTGGAAAACATTACACAGCACAGTTAACTGAAAAAGCAATTGGTCAATATCAGGTAAAAGTAACTGCCGATGTTAAAGGTGAAAAAGTAAACGGCAGGTTTACTTTTAATCAATAGATTTTTCATAAAATGATTAGCTGAAAAACCATAGATAAATAAAGATGAATATAGATCAATACGGTTCATTTAAGGGTTTTTCAGACACTATAGTTAACCAGGGTAAGAGCATCTCAATCAGGCTTGACACAAGGAATCAGAAGAATCTAAAGTATTGTCAATGAAACAACTGAGAACCTGAATCATATAATTGTTATCCATAGCGGTGCGTTTCATTTTTTGACGAAGACTACGTTTGTAGGTCTGTTCACGGTTAAGAGCATTGAGAGCGAAGCGTCGTAAAAGAGCAAAATTTTGGGGACTGTGGAAAGAACGAATGCGACAAGCGTCTTCTGCAAAAGTACAGTCGAGAGTCCAGTGAGCCTCGTTTTCAATGCCCCAGTGTTTTCGGATAGCCCGACCGATAATTTGAGCATCACTGTTTAAAGAAGTGAGATAAAACTGAACCTCACGAGTAGTTTTATTCCAAAGATGACGAACACGGACAACCATAACTAGAGATTGCAAACCTGCCCATAATTTGGGTTGATAAAGCTCACCGATAGCCGCAATGGGTACAGTCCAAACTTCACGAATTTCCGTGCGATGATGTGCTTTTTCAATCCGTTTGTCATAACTAACATTAATCCCCGAAAATTGCTCTGCTTGCGCTTTGTCAAACCATTCTTTGACTTGAGAATAGAGCATGGGATGGTTGGCTTTCAGTGCCAGGACATAATCAGCTTTTTTGGCGATAATCTGTTTGGCAATTTCGGTTTGTGTTCCCATTGCATCAATGGTGATGATACAGCCAGAGATGTCTAGCATTTCTAACAGTGCTGGAATGGCGGTGATTTCATTGGATTTATCTTCTACTTTCACTTGTGCCAACACTAAACTGTGCTCACTCGCCCAGGCACTTATAAGGTGGAGTGCGCTTTGACCTTGATTGCGGTCATAAGAACCCCTAATTGTCTTTCCATCTATGGGGATAATTTCTCCTCCCATGTTTGTGATTAGGGTTTCTACCCATCTCAAGAAACATCGATTTAATGCTTCTGGGTCGATCAACTCAAACACTCGTCGAAATGTATCATCTGAGGGAATACCATTTGGTAATGCCAGAAACTCTTCTAACCATGTTTGCTTGCTGATGCCATAATTCTCGATGTCTTCCCACCCTTGTGCTCCAGCTATGATTGCTAAAATTGCGATGACTAAGATATCTGTGAATTGATGTTTCTTCGTCCGCTCTACTCTCTTGTCTTTGATATCCGAGAAATGCTCAACTAGACTTTGTTGAATACTGCCAATGTCTGCTATTTTTCTTGATTTTGGCTGACAACGAGTATTTTTGACACTATCAGCAGATTTAGTTTCAAAGCCCTCTGACATCAATTTGGCTCCAGGAGATTTTCAATCGAGTAATTGAATTCATCTCATTGATCTTGCTCGGTCGTCAAGTCTATTTTTTACACATTCATTAATACTATCTTCTAGAACTTGTCAAGTTTTCTTTATACCAAATTAGATGCGCTTACCCTGTATAGTTAACGAAATTTAAATTGTTTAAACCCCTTATGATTTCGTTAACTGAACCGTACTGTAATATAGATAGTTTGTCTATATTTATCTGTGGTTTGACAATCAGTGCATTAATTGTTGAATGAACAACAAAGAAAAATAATAGTAGGTAAAGTTTATTGTTACCTCACTACTGGACTTCTACCACACCACGAAACATATTCATTCCACAGGTGAATTGATATTGACCTGGTTGGGGAGGTGTAAATTCAATGGGAGTAACATGATTGAGAGCCAAATCTTGAGCAATATGAAAATCAGGTAACAACACTTTTTCCAAACAGCTACTAGGGTCGCTACGAAAGAAATTTAGCCGTACAGGTAGACCAGATTTCACAATTACACGAGAAGGTTCATAACCGCCATCTACATTAATTGTTAACTCCTGTATCCCTTGACCGAGATTAGCTTTTGCAGCTTTATTTTTACTCAATAGAAACCACCACAGTTCTAATCCAATTAATCCTAAGCCGCCCAAAGTAACACCAATTTTTAATGCTAGTGGTTGCTCAATGCGGCGAAATTGATTGGTCTGTTCTGATGAATGGATTGGCATTTCTGCTATTGCTACATTTGACGCAATACCAAACATAAATCCTAACCCGGCAATACTGCCAAAAATCTTACTTTTGTTGAACATTTGCTAAATTACTCCACGATTACTTGAGATATGTTTTGGTTTAAAGTTACGCAACCGTAAGGCATTAGTCACAACAGAAACGGAACTAAAAGCCATCGCCCCACCTGCAATCATTGGGTTGAGTAACCAGCCAAAGATCGGAAACAAAACTCCAGCAGCAATGGGAATCCCAGCAACGTTGTAAATCAAGGCAAAGAAGAGATTTTGGCGGATATTCTGCATAGTGGCACGGCTCAATTGAATTGCAGTAACAATACCTTGCAAGTCTCCAGAGATCAGGGTGATATCGCTGGCTGCGATCGCTACATCTGTCCCTGTACCAATTGCAATCCCCACGTTAGCTTGAGCCAGTGCTGGCGCATCATTGATACCATCACCCACCATTGCGACAATTTTCCCTTCTGCTTGCAATGCTTGTATTTGAGACGCTTTTTGGTCGGGTCGAACTTCTGCAAATACTCGTGTGATCCCAACTTCACTAGCGATCGCTTCTGCTGTTTTGTGATTATCCCCTGTGAGCATAACTACCTCTAAACCTAACTTTTGTAGCGTTCTCACAACTGCTACTGAAGAGGGTTTGAGTGCATCAGCAATTCCCATCAAGCCTTGAATTTGCCCATCCACAGCAATTAAAATAGCTGTCTTACCCGCAGCTTCCAGAGAGGTTTTACCCTCTTGGAGGGTGCGGGTATCGATATTTAATTCTGCCATCCAACGCTGAGTACCAATTTGTACCAAGTGGTCTGAAGCTATGCCTTGAACACCACTTCCAGCGATCGCTTCAAATTTATTAGCCTCTGTCAGTTCCACTTGCTGAGATTGGGCATACCTAACCACCGCTTCAGCCAATGGATGTTCTGAATTTCGTTCTAGAGACGCTGACAATTGCAAAAGTTTTAACTCGTTACCATTAGCTGTGCCGTTAACTGTAACAAAGTCAGTAACAGTGGGTTTTCCTTGTGTTAAAGTTCCAGTTTTATCCAGCACAATAGTCTGGATTTTATGAGCGAGTTCTAAACTTTCAGCACCTTTAATTAAAATACCATTTTCTGCTCCCTTGCCGGTTCCTACCATGACTGAAGTTGGAGTAGCTAAACCCAAAGCGCAGGGACAAGCGATAATCAGCACTCCTACCGTGGTGATTAGGGCTAACGTCAAGTTGCCCATGACGTTGAACCAAATAACGAAGGCTGCGATCGCAATGGTCATAACTACTGGCACAAACCATCCCGTTACTTGATCTGCTAAACGTTGAATTGGTGCTTTAGAGCCTTGAGCTTGTTGCACCATTTTGACAATTTGAGACAAAAAAGTGTCTTTACCAACGCGGGTTGCTCGGAATTTAAAGCTACCTGTTTTATTAATTGTGGCTCCAATTACTTCATCCCCCGGTTGCTTTTTGACTGGCAAACTTTCACCAGTCACCATCGCTTCATCAACGTTAGAAGCACCTTCTATAACTTCTCCGTCAACCGGAATTTTTTCACCTGGGCGCACCAAAATTACATCACCAATTTGAACTTCCTGGATAGGAACATTAACTTCTTTCCCATCTCGGATTACTTTGGCATCTCTGGGTTGCAAACCGATGAGTTTGCGGATAGCTTCAGAAGTTTGCCCCTTGGCGCGATTCTCAAATAGCCTGCCTAGCAGAATTAAGGTGGTAATAACTGCTGCTGCTTCATAGTAAACATCAGGCATCAGTCCCGCAGAGGTAAAAAATCCGGGAAAAACAGTAGCAAAGAGTGAATAAAAATAGGCTGCCCCAGTACCCATTGCAACCAAGGTATCCATCGTTGCTGTATGACGTTTAAAGGCTTTCCAGGCATTTTTGAAGAAGTCTGCACCGCACCAGAACAAAACAGCGCTTGCTAGTACCAATTGTACCCACGGATTATCTAACCATAATGCGCGAATCCCAGGCAGGTTTAGCCCTGTCATGGCAGAAATTGACCCTAGTAGAATCAAAGTGCTGAGGATTGATCCTACAACAATTTTACGGGTAAGTGTGCGTAATTCTGCTTCACGGGCGTTTTTTTCGGCATCATCTTCTCCCGTAATCATTTCTTGTTCTTGGAGTGGGTAAGATGAGTATCCAGCAGCATCTATGGCGGCTTGGATTGTTTCTAGATTGGTGCGCTTGCGATCGTATTGGATAGTAGCCTGTTCCACGCCAAAGTTGACGTTACAATTACTCACCCCCGGAACAGAGCTAATTGCTTCTTCAATGTTGTTGGCACAGGAGGCACAACTCATGCCTCGAAGTTTAAGACTTAGAGTATCCATAGTTAAAATAATGGGCTATGCCCCACTTCTCTAGGAGACGCTGCGCGTAGCAAGATCCCCGGAGGGGTACGCTAACGTAATTTGTAAATAGGAACTAGCCTAAAAATAAAGTACCAGTCAGATAATTGAT
Organism: Nostoc sp. KVJ3; assembly: GCF_026127265.1. GTDB lineage: Bacteria > Cyanobacteriota > Cyanobacteriia > Cyanobacteriales > Nostocaceae > Nostoc. The sequence continues at coordinate 402,310 of NZ_WWFG01000003.1, read as the reverse complement.
ATCAAGCAGAAAAATCATAAATGATTGGTACATTATTCAATTGCCAGTCCTTTATCTGTTCGCAAGGGTTTCAGATATTTTAAATGGGTGGCTTAGGCTATATCTTGCTCTACTTTTATTTGTCGATCGCTTTTAAGTAACAGAATAGCCAGCAGTAGTAATTGCTTCCTTAATAACTGTTTCAGAAGCATTTGTATCCACTAAGACGATTTTTGTTTTTGGATCTGCTTGAACTGTAGCAGTAGGATCAACTGTCTTGACTGCTTTAGTAATGGTGTCTCCACAAGCAGAGCAAGCCATATTAGGAACTGTTATTTGGAGTGTCATAACGTTAGAAACCTTGAACTTAGATAATAAAAAAATGGATTTAAGAAAATCAGTATTTGAAGGCTCAAATGCTTTACGGCTTTAACTAGCACGCTTCTTTGATTGCTGTTTCAGACGGCATAACTGTAAGTACACGAACCACTACAGCTTGAGATTGTCTGAAATCTCTTACTTCATGAATTTATCTTAGACTCTCTAGCTGGCTAGAGAGTCAAGGGATTTTGCAAAATTCTTTTTAATGAAGTCAAAAGTATCGCACTTTCAGCTAGTTCAGTCCTTTTTGGAGAAATTGAGTTACTACTTAATCGTTCGAGTAGGAGTATTTCGATTTTGAGTATTCATTGGTTGGAGCAACTGCTGCATTTGAGCAATTTCAGTACTTTGACTCTTGACAATGGATTGAGCTAAATTTCTCACCTCGGTGTGCCTAGCACTGTTGGCAACCATACCACTCATCATTGTCGCCATTCGGTGATGGCGAGTCATTTGACGGAGAAATTCCTGATCAAAGTCAGACGAATTTTGCAAGCTTGTCATCATCTCCATATTTTGCTGCTGCATACAAGTTTTCATTGCTTCGCCCATATTCATACCTGCACCCATATTCATACCTCTACCCATGCCCATACCTGTACCCATATTCATGACGTTTTTAGGGACTTCTTTGCCATACCACTGCTTGTACCAAGTTTGCATCTGCTGAATTTCACGGGTTTGGTCTGAAATTATGGATTGCGCCAGCTTTTTGACTTCAGGGCTTTTAGCTCGGTTCAAAGCCATTTGAGCCATTTCAATACCGCTTTGATGATGAGGAATCATCATTTCAATAAACGACTTATCTACGTCAGCCCTCATGTTCATTCCACCAGGCATAGGGCTTGTACTGGTTGGATTGGGAGCTTTAACTTGATTGCGATCGCTGGCTTTGGCGCTCTCAATAATGGAAAAAGCTGTAATAGTGGTACTTGTCAGTAGAGTAACAAGACTGTAAGTTAAAACTTTGTTATTCATTTTAATGACTTTTATTCAAAGGTAAATTGGGTAGCATATATTCAGCTTCAGGGGATTCTAAATAAGCTTGAATGCAAGTTTTAAAGATAGATTACGTAGTTTGAGTCATAATTTTCTTCCTAACTAACTAAATGAATCAGTTATGAAGCTGTAGTTATACTTCTAATAATTCACGTTAGACGATTGTCGGCGTAAGAGCATCTATCTAATGACATGATGCTAATTTATTCCTAAGAAAATGTATAAATTTCATCCTGATTTCATTTAGGTATGATAAAGACTTTATTTAACAGATTATGAGATTTTTCTGCAAGCTTTATTTTATTTATATATTTTAGTTACAAGTATGAAAATTTCATCCTAATTTCATTAGGACTTGTCATGCTATTAGATAGAGGTAGCATATCTCTTCAGCAAGAACATCACAGAAAACTTGAATCTGATAATGTCAAATTAACTGCCTATTTATCCTGATCAATAGCTGTCTAAAGGTAGTATTTTGTGGTTTTGCCCAATTTTGATCTATCTATTAAGAGCAGATTCACTAATAAAGCATGAACCTGCACTTTAGCTAACGTATTTAATTATTTTGGAGGTAAATATGAAGAGGTTATTAATTTACGCTGTTATATTGACTCTGAGTAGCACAGCTATTATTGCTCCTAGCTATGCAAGTACTAGAACCGATGATGGTAGAGTTATCCATATTGATGGAAATGCACAATTCCCTCCCACACGCTGGGGAATTTTTAGACATACTTTCCGTTTACACGTTCCCAAAAATAGCAAAGCTATTACCCAAATACTTATCAAAGTTCCAAATAATGTAACTGTGAGTAATGACGTTAGCAATATTGATGTTGTTGATGAAAATCAACATAAGGTTAACACCAATATATCTGTCAACGGTCAAATAATACTACTAGCTTTCCCCGAAGCAGTTGCTCCTAACACTAAGTTTGAGATTGAGCTTAAGAAAATAAAAAGACAAAATCTTGGTAATGGTTCTGTCTACAGCTTCTCGGCTAAAGAGGTTGGCATTGATGCAGAAATTCCCATAGGTGTGGCTTCGTTTCGTCTCTACTAAGCCACAAGTTTAGATAGCAAATTATGATATTTAAACCTCGTCCATTTTGAAACCAGGAGTGCGGGCATCTTGCCCGCTACTACCAGCAGGGAGCAAGATGCTCCTACTACTTTTAAAAAGTATGGTTCTCAAAATAGATGTGGTTTCATAGCAATTTCATCCTAATTTCATAAACTTCTGTAACATTATTTATTAGGGGACAACCCTATTGCAAACTATGTTTACATCACAAATTTACAACGAACCTTAAACTACTGAATTTGATATGAGGGTGCTGCTAGTCGAAGATGAGCCAGATTTAGGGACTGCTATCAAGCGTACCTTAAATCAACAAAAATACTTGGTTGATTGGGTAATGGATGGTACTGAAGCATGGGCTTACTTAGAAAATAGTTCGGCACAATATACAGTAGCAATTCTTGACTGGATGCTTCCAGGAATTAGTGGTTTAGAACTGTGTAAAAGACTGCGTTCTCAAGCAAATCCTCTTCCTATTTTGATGCTAACCGCTAAAGATAGAATGGAAGATAAGGTTACTGGCTTAGATGCAGGTGCAGATGACTACTTAGTGAAGCCCTTTGGCATGGTAGAATTGCTAGCACGATTGCGGGCTTTGCAGCGCCGCTCTCCACATTTCCAACCTCAACAATTGACTGTTGGTAACTTGACTCTAGATTACGGCAATAGTACAGTTGTAAGACAAAATAGTATAGGCGAACAGCAAAGCATTCCTTTAACTAATAAAGAGTTCCAACTATTGGAATATTTTATGAAGCACCCCAAGCAGATTGTCACTACTGAACAAATTCGCAATCAAATTTGGGAAGTTAATGCGGAATCTAGTAGTAATGTAGTGGCGGCACAAATACGTTTATTACGTCGCAAACTCAGCAATAGCGACTGTCCTAATTTGATAGAAACTTTGCACGGTATGGGATATCGTCTGAATTTCACCAATGAATCAGAATAAGCTGTTTCGACTTACCCGTATTCGGTTGGCTCTGTATTATGCGATCGTTATGGGTTTAATTTTAAGCATATCTGCTTTCGGTTTCTATCGAGCAGTGTTTCATGCTCATGTGGTGGCTTTAGACAGTGAAATCGAGTCTGTGGGGGGGACACTGCACGATAGTATTGAATTAAAACTACAGTCGCCTGGAGATTTGAAACCTTTAGCGCATCAGTTATTCCCAAATCTAGATAACTGTGGAATTCAAGCTACTAATTGTATTCAAAAACATCCGCATTCTAAACGCCATCTTCTTGGTATTGTTACTAAAACTAGCTACTATATACGTTTTTTTGATATTTCAGGAAAATTAGTTGCTAATGCTGGTTATTATCCCAAGGGATTACCTGATGTTTTTGATCCAAAAATTTGGCAATTTCTCAAAGATAGTAAAGGTAAGGATTACCATCAAATTACCCTAGCACTGCATACCCAAAATTATCAAGACTGGGGATATATGCAGGTAGGGCGAAGTCTACAAGAGTTTAATCATTACTTGGATAGTGTAAAACTAATTTTGGTGTTAGGGTTGCTAGTGGCAATGGGTATGATTGCTGGTGCTAGTTGGTGGTTATCAGCATTAGCTATGCAGCCAATTTATCAATCCTACCGACAAATTCAACAGTTTACAGCAGATGCAGCCCATGAATTACGAACACCTCTAGCTGCGACAGGTGCAACCGTGGAATCAGCACTTTTAATGTCTCAACTAGACGAAGAAGAAGCACGGGATATTTTGCAAACTATACAGCGTCAAAATCAGCGACTAACTACTTTAGTTGTTGATTTATTAATGTTGGCACGTATGGATAGACAAGCCCAAAAGTTACAATATGAAATTTCTTGTCTAACTGATATTGTTAGTGATTTAATTGAGGAATTTGAAGCGATCGCAACTGCCGCAGGGATAAAGCTGACATCTTTAATACAAGTGAATCAACCTCTGAATATTATAGGTAATTCTGACCAGCTTTATCGCTTGTTTTCTAATTTAATTGTCAATGCAATACAATATACACCTAGAGGTGGGGAAGTAACAGTTTTCTTAGATCGCAACGACTATAATGCTGTAATTAAAGTTCAAGATACAGGGATTGGTATCCCGAAACACGAACTGACGCGGATTTTTGATCGCTTTTATCGAGTAAGTAGCGATCGCTCTCGTAACACTGGCGGTTCTGGTTTGGGACTAGCCATTGTTCAAGCTATTGTTCTTGCACATCAAGGTAATTTAAATGTACAAAGCGAATTAGGTAAAGGCAGCACTTTTACAGTTCAATTACCTTTGGATGTTACTCCGTTAAAGAGCGATCGCTTCACTCGACCACTTCTCAGGATTTGGTACAGGCGGCGTGGAACATAATCTCCTTTGCGACTTCAGTTCAACTCTATATCCTGACTGCTAATATGGTGTCTATTGTTTGATAACTCATGTTTTCTGTGAAGTAATCGCTCTCTCTCTAAAATCATCGCTTCTAGCTCACTGGCACGTTCTTCTGAAAGTGGAAATATCTCCTCACACGTCTGTAGATTGCCTCGACAAATCGTCCGCTTACCCTCATTACGCACAATAAAATCACCACTGGGTTGCACATAAGCAGTCCAATGGCTACCAATTTTAAACTGCTCAATTTCATTACTTGCAGATTGATTGGCTTGTCGCTGTTCGTAGGTAGTAGCGATCGCTCCTACTAAATTATCAAACATTTCTTTACGCCACAGTTCACGGTGAATGGCTCGGAATTGCCCAGCAGTATCTAACTTTGGTTCTGATTCCGGTAATGGAATTTCTGGCAGATTGATTGACTCAGGATTAACCTTGAGGATAACACTAGAGCCATCTGGTTGCAAAGTAGCTGCAAATGTAGCACCAATCGGCAGTTTCGGACTGTCAGGAGCAAAAGTGCCTAAATTCTTGCCATCAATCTGTAATATCGGTGTACCGTTGTAACGATAAAACTCTGGGTGTGATTCGGGTAACTCAAAAACTCCTACTTCCAAAGTAACGCTGCGCTTTTTCCATTGCTTACTAGCAAAGTTTTCATTGGCGAAGTCATTGTATTTGATACCCAACACTTTAATTTCATCAAACTGAAAATCCTGAAGCTGCTGACATACTTCCTCTGTAAACAGGTTATATGCCAAAGCACCAACACCTGAATCCTGACGTGATGTTGCCCAACTATGATCTGCTGGAGGGATAATTCTCAAATCCTTCGGAATATTAAGGTCATCTAAATCGTTAATGTTTTCGCCAAATTTAGCTGCTAATTTATCAACTACTTTGGGAGATAAGTCTTTCAAAGCAAATTCAATCAGAGGTAATTGAGGATGAATAGTGGCATCAAATTTAATTCCCTTTTGTTCTAAAGATTCTTTCCATTTAATCGCACCTGCACCGAAAGGAACACTCAAAACATAAATATCCTGTGGTGATGCAACGCTTGGCAGTTCATAATCATGCTCAAACGAAAACGTAATTTCCATCTGTTCTGCCAGCTTTAAACAGTCTTTGCGATGCCGATCTAATTCTGGACGGGTGTGTTGTGTATGCCACAGTGCTGCCGCGCCTTCTCTGCGAGACGCTACGCATTGACTGAGCCTGTCCCCAGGATTTACGGGAGCAATGCGATTTTGTTAGGCGACTCAAAAAAAGTGCGATCGCTAATCATCTTTTTCAGTATAAAAATATATTTATTACAATATTAGCTAGTATTAATACGTAAAACGTTCTAATAATGAACAGCATCCGTAACATCAGTTTGGAGTGCTATTTTTTTGTGGATGCGAAAAAGGTAGAATTCCCTTTTAGCAATGCTTTTGAGACAGGAAATGCCTACCTTGATGGAAAAAAATATAGATGCAACTTTAGATTTAGTGAAATCATTGAAAGACTTTGAAGCTCAGATTACTAAACTTTTAGAATTGACTAATGTTATTGTTTGGGATGGGCAAGTATTAAAAGAAAGAGAACAAAAAATTAGAGATTCAGCGCTTATTCTAGCGGGTCAATGTATTGCCTTATTTTTATATAATCTTTCCCAATCTCAATCAGTTCTCGATACAGCAAAAACTCAAACTCAAGGCTGGTGGCATCCCAAAACCCAAAGACATGGTTTTCGGACTCGACAAATATTAACAATTGGGAATGTACTTGTTACTTTAAAATTACCGTATGTAGTAACTATCAAAAAAAAAGGATGAAAATCAATCTTTGTGCGAAGGATTTTGCCCATTTTTAATGTGGTTAGGAATGTCAGAAGGATTAACCCCTTTGGTATGGTCAACTGTTGCCCAATATGGTGCAATCACTAGCTCATTTGAAGCCGCCTGTACAACTTTGACGGGTTGGGGAATTAACCTTAGTTTAAAACGAATTGAACGTTTAACATATAAATTCGGTCAAATTGGGATCAACTTACGTCAATCTAAAATCTTAAATCGCCAATTAGGGAATTTAGCTGAAGGTAATATTCTGAAAGACCAAAGAGTTGTCATTGCCGTAGATGGTGGTCGGAGTCGAATCCGAATTAATAAAAAGGGGAGAAAAAATTCCAAAACCAAGCGACACGGGTTTACCGGCAAATGGGTTGAGCCAAAGTTATTCACAATTTATGTTGTTGATGAGCAAGGTAAAAAAATAAATAATTCTGAAATTCCTATTACGAATGATGGCACTTATGAAGGATATAAAGCACTTTTGGAGATTTTAGAAGCGGATTTAGTTGACTTGGGAATTAGTCAAGCAAAACAAGTCTTATTAATCGGGGATGGAGCGGAGTGGATCTGGATACATATTCCCCCACTTTTGGCAAGATTAGGATGCCCAGTTGAAACTTATCAGCTATTCGATTTTTATCATGTTACGGAAAATATAAAAGCATTTGCAGACGCGGCTTTTAATGAGGAAGTACAGTCTAAAGAATGGTTTATAAAAGCCAGAAAGATTTTGAAAAAAGGTAATGCTAAATCCTTAATCAGCCAGATGGATGAGTTAATTGCTGTAGCTACTGGAGAACGCTGTAAGATTATGGTAGTTAAGCGGAATTATATTTTAGATGCTTATCGTAAAGGGCGTTTAAATTATGATAAAGCAATAAATAAAAAACTACCTGTTGGCAGTGGTGCAATTGAGAGTTTAATCCGCCAAGTTGTAAATTTAAGAATCAAGGGTAACAGTAAATTTTGGTTGAAAGAAAATGCAGAAATTATGTTACATCTGCGTTGTCAATGGATAGCTAGAAGTTGGGATAATTTTTGTGGTTCTATCTTTAATTCCTTTATCAAACCCCAAGCTGCTTGATAAATTTTATACTTTAATCTTCCCTTTAATTTACTTTTTGGCATAATTCATACTAAGTATAAAAGACTGATTGCAGATATTTTTATAAAAAATCGTCAAATGACGTGCTATTAATCTTTTTGAGATATTTCATCAAGATGAATTTTTGTGCAAACCAGTATTTTATTTGCAAATAAAATCACCTTGTACCTAAATATAATTTTTAGCGATCGCACTTTTTTTGAGTCGCCTAACAAAATCGCATTGCTCCCGTTCAACAGTACGTGAGGAGATAAATATGGAACGCTCAATACTGATTCATTTTGACAGTGCTACAGGTGAAGTTCGAGTGGAGGCTGAGGGATTTGAGGGGCTAAGTTGTCTTGGAGCTACGCAACCATTTGAAGAAGCACTTGGAGTTGTCAGCGAGAGCGATCGCACATTTAAAAATGAAGCCCAAACCCAACAGCTTCGGGCTACGAACAGCAGCCAAACACGTTTACGTCAGTAATCAGTCAACCCCTTCGGGGAATTCAAAATTCAAAATTATCAATTCAAAATTAAAGACAATCAGTGGGGGCTTGAAACCTGCCACTGATTGTAGACCACTGATTCCAAGAATCAGTGGGGGCTTGTACCCAGAATTAATTAATTATTCTATTCTTCATTTTGAATTTTGAATTTTGAATTTTGAATTCAAAAATCAGTCATCAGTTACCAGTCTTAACTCGGCTGGTAACTGCTGATCATAAAGGCTTCGCCATTTCATAAGTGAAATATTTGAATAATTGACATGAAACTCTCAAATCTTCTCTCCACACTCGATTCACAAATACCCATTGCTGCGGTTGATGTTCTGTCGCCCGATGAAGCGACGATTATTCAGTGGTTGACTACAGAGGCATCTAGCAAGCTATCAAGTCCAATATTCTTCTGGAATCTGGGAGTATCAACCTTAGAGCAATGTTTAATCGCAGCAGATGGGGGATTGGTCTTTAAGCCAGTTGCAGAGTACAAAAGACCTCCACACGCTGATCCACTACTATTTGTATTCGACTACATTGCTAACTTTAGTGGAAATGGTGTATTTATCCTCGGAGATATTCACCCCTTTATTGCTAAGAACTCACCCCAATTGAGTTGGGAGATTTTAAGCAAGGTAAAAAACCTTTACCACAGGTTAAAACCCACAGATAAACGCATTGTCTTGTTGGGTCAGAACATACAATTACACGAATCCTTACTCAGATTGATTCCTTATTGTGAAGTCCCTTTACCTAGTATTGACCAAATACTTGAGCATATCACTTCTTATTTGCATGACTTACAACAGTCTGCTATTGAACAGGAATTGACTTTTACTGTAACGCTAGAAAATGCTGAATTTGAAACTCTTTCTCGTGCTGCCCTGGGATTAACCCTGGAGGAGATTAGCGACTTCCTTCGGTTAACAGTCAAAGAAAACTTAACTAATGATGGTGTCGTCGTTGGCGCTGATTTCATCCCCAAAGCCGTCGAGTACAAAACTCGGCTACTGTCTCAAATGGGTATCGAGTTGGGTAAGCCAGCTACCATTCCTTTTGGCGGTTTGGATCTACTGCGCGAGTGGTTGATGAGGCGGCGGCGACTATTCACACAAGAGGCACGAAGTCTTAGCTTACCCCAACCCAAAGGTGTGTTGCTAGCTGGCCCACCCGGAACAGGTAAAAGTCACTGCGCCAAAAACATCGCTAATATACTCAATCTACCACTCTTACAACTCGACATTGCGTCCCTTCTAGGTTCACTTGTTGGCGAATCCGAAGGTAATGTTAAACGTGCATTGAAAACAGCAGAAGCGATCGCACCTTGTGTCTTGTTTATTGATGAGGTGGAAAAGGCGCTTTCGGGTCAGGGCGATACAAGTGGTGTTAGTCAAAGGATTCTTGGAACTTTGCTTACGTTCATGAGTGAGTGTACTGCTGGGGTATTTATTGTAGCTACTTGCAATGATCCATCAGCACTACCAAGTGAGTTTAAGCGCAAAGGTAGGTTTGATGAGGCTTTCTTTGTTGATCTGCCCACAGAGCCAGAGCGTGTACAGATTTTGGGGATTCATCTACAACGTTTTGGCATTCACCTGGAATCGGAGTACCTCGAAGCGATCGCTGCCAATACTGCAAAGTTTTCAGGGGCGGAACTGGAAACCCTTGCTTCGGAAGCTGCTCTGCTGGCATTCGATGAGGATAGACCGCAGCAGGTAACACTTGCTGACCTCGAAGCCTGTCGTCAAACGATTACCCCGCTTGCAATTCAGGATGCGGCGGCAGTCGAACGAATGCAATCCTGGGCGGCTACCGCACGACAGGCTAGTAGTCCTGTGGTTGCAGCGAAAACTCAATCCTTGCGTGCTGCTAAGTTTCGGAATATGAACTGATGAAAAAGCGATTGTCTCCTGATTCTATGGGGCGATCACTCTTTTAAGTTCGTAGCGATCGCGTTCAGTATATCTATCTCAGATAGGGCAATGCCCTAAAGTTAGGAAATTGACAGGGTAAAAATATGGAAATCTATTTAGTCTTTGTTGATGCTATCCAGAACAGCAATAAATTCTGGGCGGCCAAAGTCGAAGATGGTAATTTAACAGTGCAGTGGGGCAGAGTCGGCTATCAAGCACAGACTAAAGTCCACACATTAGGTAATTATCAAAGAGCCGTTAGCAAATTCAACAATCTAGTAGCCGAAAAGATGATGAAAGGCTACAGAAGAAGTCAGTCACAAATCGACAGTAATTGTGAAGTTTCTGAAATCAATAGAGCGATTGAATTACTAGAAATTATTCGTCCTTATGTAGAGCAGAAAAACTTTTCAGTTGCTTATATCAATGCCCTAAATCAATATCTGAAGATTGTCCCAACACCTTTGGGTATGCAAATTGAACCATACAGGGTATATCGCTCAGTAGAAGATGTTGATTATCAAATGGGATTACTCAATTCCCTGTTAGCGACACCTGCACCACAAGTTGCTGCGGTGGCTGTTGGTCATGCCCCTGAAGCAACAACAGAAACAGCAGTTGTCAGTCTCAAGACTATCAGTAAGAACTTCTGGCGACATTTGTAAACGAATTACCACAAAGCTTATTTAATAGTAGTTTTGTGGTAGTTTTTTATCATTGAAAATTAAAATAATGAGTGAATATGGCGAAAATAATTGTTAGTTCTTGGGAATCAGAGGGGTATGGACATCATTCTTATATTGATGAGCAAATACATCCTCAATACCTAAAAATAAGAGAAATATGCGAACGGTTAGGAATTGATATTCCAGAAATGGACACTCAAATTACGTCACTTAGCACAAGGACAGAGATTATTGCCGATGAATCTGTACTGGATTATATAGAGCCAATTTATCATAGTGATGCAGACGGGTTCTCACCGGATTACTTAGATCCAACCGATTACATCAATGCAGAGTAAATAATAAAGATTCCCCAGTTATCTATTTCACTGGGGAATCTATAAACTTATCACATCAATATCATGAAAGAATCTTGCTTTTATTGCCCATTCAAAAAATCTGTAGCTTATGCTCTTTGTACAGGTTAAATGTGTTGGTGAGGCAACTTTTACCCCCACCATACGCCGTTGCTGACTGATAACTGATAACTGATAACTGTTTTAAAGGCATCGCTTGAGAATAAAAAAGAAAGGTTGAAGTATGTTTTTATAATCCATAATTCCTAACACAGTATTTTCATCTACTTTTCTGAAAGAATCATTGATTGGCAAATAATCATAAATCATTGTAGCAGTCACTTTTCCTCTATACTCCATCATCCGCAGTCTGGCTTGACTTTTATCGGTCTTAAGTAAAGAATTAATTGAAATCAGCAATGGTTTGAGAGAATTATTTTTAGGGATCGGCAATTTTAAAACCCAGTTCATTAAAGTGGGGTTAGGCGCAACCTGGTAAATTTTTCCCTGACCATCTAAAAATAATAACGGATGAATATTTTCAGAATCTATAAATTCCTTACCATACCAATTGGAAATTTCCAATAAACCATCCATCGGATGATTTGTATGCAGTCCAGACCCTTGCCAACGACCATACATAAAGCCTAAATCTACGGGTTCAAGGGTGTTAAACAATTCTAAAGCTTTTTCTGTCGTAGTTTTACCCGTTTTCACTATCAATTGATAATTCTTTAATGTTTCCATTGTTGCTGTCCTTATATTTATAATCTTGCCGATACGAGCTTTTAATGCTCATTCTTTCGTTCTGCGTTAGCGTTCGCGCAGCGTCTCTTCGAGAAGCTTACCGGAGGTATCACTTGCCTCCAATGTTAGATGAGCATCATAATAGGCTCACTTGGAAAAAATATATCCCTTTTCCGCTCGTCTCGGTGAGCGCAATTTCTAGAAGCTTTAGCAACACTTAAAAATTAATCCGACGATAGATTTCACTCAGGGGAATTTCTACATTTAAACTGTGCAACATAATCATCCGCTCAAGGTGAGAGTGAACTTGCCATAGCCAGCGATCGTTACTGTTACGATCCAAGTTATGATACTGTTCAATGTAGGGTTCAGTTTGGCTCACAAGCAGATATTCACAAAAGCTAGCAATCGAGCGATATTTTCTGAACTTGTCCCCTCGATCATAAGCTTCAGTTGAGGGCGATAGAACTTCGACAATAAGCATTGGATTGAGAATTTCATCATTGCGATTGCCATTGAACTCTGGTTCGCCATTAACAACCATCAAATCGGTATAAGTCCCACACTGATATTCGGGAATCCAAACTCGCAAGTCGCTATTATACAAACGAAAATCGGTGTCTCTCAATAAAAACCCTAGAGTTATTAAGAAGTTGCTGGCGATCGCGCTATGAGATTCCGAACCTCCCGACATAGTAATAATCTCTCCGTTACGGTATTCATGGCGTTCAGGGTTTGTTTCTTCCATAGCCCGGTACTCGTCTAACGTCAGGCTAGTTTTTATTACATCTGGGGGACTGGTTTGAGCAAAGACCACAATCAACCTCTTGAATAATTACCTCTAAAACTATTATCAGCAATGGAACAAAGAATTGCTAATGAACGAATTATCACCAAGCTATTGATTAGCTTGGTGATAATTTTTAATCGCTTTGTAAAAAATATCAAAGTAAATACTTAAACTCTCACGACTGAACCAATGTTTATGAATTTACCTACGAGATTATCAAGCTTGATAAACTTATTTGAATCCTCTTCGGGTGTGTCAAAGTTACAAGCGACGGTACTGTAGTCTAATGTGGCAGTGGCATAGCTAGAGTCAGAGTTGTAAATCCCGCCACCCTTGCCAGACTCGAATTTACCAGAACTGAGTTCGATCCCGAAAGCTTTATTGTGTCTGATAATGCTGTTGCCTACTGTTAAGATGCCAGCATTGTAAATGCCACCGCCAAAGTGTGCCTGATTGCCACTAATGCTGCTATCACTCACGTTTAAAACGCCTTCATTATAAATACCACCCCCGGCTGTACCTGCCGTATTGCCACTAATACTACTATATTTTACGGTGACAGTGGAATTTGCAGAATTGAAGATGCCACCACCTTCACCGTGATTCCCATAACTAGGGTCGGTAGTGTTAGCAGTGTTGCCGTTGATGGTGCTGTAGTTCACTGTGACGTTGCCAGCACCCTCAATGCCGCCGCCGCCGCCGCTGATAGCAGTGTTGCCATTGATGATGCTGTAGTTCACTGTGACGTTGCCAAAACTTAAAATGCCGCCACCAGTGTTGCCGTTGATGATGCTGTTACTTACCGTGAGATTGCCATTATCATAAATTGCAATGCCGCCGCCGCTGATAGCAGTGTTGCCGTTGATGATGCTGTTACTTACTGTGAGACTGTTATTACTTACCGTGAGACTGTTATTACGAATGTTGCAAATACCGCCGCCCGAAGATGAGTCATTGTTGCTAATATTATCCCCTTTTAGTGTGAGAGTGCCAGAGTTGCAGATGCCACCACCTACTTCACCAAAATCGCGGTAACTATCACCTGTCGCCGAGTTCCCAGTAATCTTACTGTAGTTCACTGTGAGGATGCCAGAGTTGTAAATGCCGCCGCCGTTACCTTCACTATTATAATAGTCATAGCTTTTGTTACCAGTAATAGTACTGTAGTTAACTGTGAGGGTGCCAGAGTTGTAGATGCCAGCGCCGTCACCGTCGCCGTCGGATGATGATAATCCTGTATAGTATAGATTTACACGACCTACTGAATTGCCAGTGATGATGCTGTTATTTAATGTAAGAGTACCTTCATTGGAAATACCACCACCCCTCGTGTGCCAGTATTATTGGAGCCATTAAATGTATTGGTAACAGTCAGTGCATTGATTGCAGCAGTTACACCACTAGCAATATCAAAAACTCGTGTTGCACTATCGTCCTTAATAGTTAATAAGTTCGGATTTGTACCTTCAATGGTCAGGTTATCTGTGATACTCAGACCGCTACCAGTCAGACTGATGGTATGAGCCAGCCCATCTGTAAACAGTCCCCCAAAATTGATGATATCTTTTCCTGTCATGGCATTGGCATTTAGAACTGCCTGCCGCAGTGAACCTGCACCACTGTTGTTCGTATTAGTGACGGTAAATGTAGACATTCCGATTACTCCTGTTTTTTCGGTGTATAAAAATTGATATCAAGACAAATGCGATCGCCCTCCTAGTCTGCCAAGCCCAAAATGCGCTTTTTCAGATTGGGGTACATATTAGAGGTTAAAACAATTTCCCAAATAGCCAAGTTTGCTCTCGTGAACTACTGAGAGCATTTTGAGATTGAAGTCTTAATTTTTTGACTTAATTGTGATGAATGTAAGTAGATTAATTCATTAACTAGCACTTCTTCTTTTTTAAAGATTTTATTTATATCTATGTCAATACTGTGTCATTAATATGTCAAATATGTATTGAAAAGTTCCACTATAAATCTTTCTAAAGATAGATGAATTCTTCAAGCAAAGGGCATCGAAATCCTCATTAAATAATAGCATTTTACTTTGTTTAAAGAATATAGCTGTGGTAGTTTACTTATCGTCTTGTCCGATTTGAAAATGAACAAATCACCTTTAGCTAGAATTTTATTTGCAGAGAGCAGATTTTCAGTTGCAGGTATTGCAATACTACGTAGGTTTTGCATTTTTAACTCGGAATTGGGAATTGGTTTTTGGGTAAAGGTTAAAGGGTAAAGGTTAAAGGGTTAAAGGGTAAAGGTTAAAGGGTAAAGGTTTTTTCTTTCCCCTTTCCCCTTTCCCCTTTTCCCAAAAACCCGACAGACAAGTATTGGCAGGTATTGGAGTGTAGAAAATCAAGAACAAACAAGCTTTATTTCAAATTTGGGCATCTTTAATGCTAGAATTTCAAGCGACTTAACTAGAAATTATTTATGAACCGAGCTTTTCGCAAATATCATCGTCAGATTGCCATTATTCTATGTCTGCCCTTGTTTGTGACTGTGCTAACAGGTATGTGTTTTACTGGTGTCCATGAATGGTTTCACCAACGAAAACTAGGTCAATTTATTCTGCAAATTCATACCTTAGAAATCATCCATTTAGAAAAAAAATATCCAATTTTAAACGGTTTGGGATTAATTGGTTTGTTGATTACTGGTTTGAGTATGACAGGCTTATTTCGTCAACACTCAAATTCACAAACCAAAGCATAGTTTTGAGTTTCAAAACGTGATACCAACCTGGCGATAGACTTTCAGCAAAAAGAATCTCTTCCGCTCAATTTATTTATGGGGATTATCTTTTTACTTCTTAATCATTTCGTCTCTGTCCTTCAAACCAATGTCTCGACGAATACTTTTGCCTACTTGCATAAATTTGAAATTAATGCTGATAACTACATACAATACAAACTTGATTGAGACAAGTGAACTAATGAACGAGCCTAATCAGTCAGACAAAAACAAATTTCTTTACCCTCGCAGTCGCTACTACGGTCAAGTTAAGCCGGATAACCTAGTATTTAATGCCAATCTCCAAGAATTCACACAAAAAGTTGGCTATATTACCTGTTTACAAACCAATGGTAAGCTTGCCCCAGAAGATGCTTACAACGAGATTAAGGCGCTTTGGAAACAGTTGAAGCGCAGTAAAAAAGAACTCTTGATTGGTAACGTACAACCAGAGTAGCCCTAAAATTACTCCTTGGAGATGCGTTCAGAAGTACGATTGATTATGGGCTGTGGTTGCAAAAGAATGAATTGACAAAAACTGATATGCTGTATAAAGGCTGGAGAAAACTAAGATACTTACAATACCAATACGGTTCGGATAAGCATTTTGAACTCAGAATAGGGTTTTGGGAAAAGGGAAAAGGGTAAGGGTTAAAGGTTTTTTATTCCCCTTTCCCCTTTCCCCTTTAACCGAACCGTATTGCTTACAATACTGCTCGCTTTGTGGATTTTTAGCTCGGAATTGGATTTTGGGAAAAGGTTACTGGGTTTAGGTTAAAGGTTTTTTCTTTCCCCTTTCCCGCAACCCCATTCCCCAAAACCCGACAAGTATTGCTTTATGTTTTGCAATTATCAAGAAAGGCAGTCCCGATGAAACAAGTTTCACAGCCTTGAATGAAAGAATAATTGGGGACTGGGGACTGGTATTTTTACTCAGCACTCAGCACTTTCAAGTCAGAGGGCAGTTTTTGCTGGAGCCTGAAAGAATACTGCTTCCTGCTCACAGAGAATGACGCGCACGGTTCAAGGGTTTAAGAAAGCCACCAAATTCAAATTTTGGTGGCTTTTATTCAGGAGGGGTCTGAATTCCCCTTTTGAATAAGACCTTCTGCATCTAGCAAGAACTGCCTCCTTCAAATTGTTTAATTTGGCAATTAAAACCTGAAACCCTTGCAGGGCATTGATTACAGAATTTAGATGCCTTTGCCCTTCCTATCTCCATCATCTCTCCACACCTGAATGACTAACCCAAATTGCTACTTAGTTCAAGAAATTTGGAGTCCCAATACCACCATTCCTACCAACAGCAGGAATTTCCATTAGACTATCTGTAGCCTTACCAGTGCCGTCATTAGTAACGTGTGTAGAGTCACCCGGATGTCCATTGGGAACGAACAGTTGTGGATGATCAAAGGGCGCTTTCTCATGGAGAACTCGCTCATCGGTAAGCCCTTTCAGGAAAGCCACCAAGTCATCTTTTTCAGCTTCAGTTAGTCCCAAAGGGGCGATGGCATTTGCCTGGCGGAAATCTCCACCACGATTATAGAAGTCCACCACTTGCGGCAAAGTCAAATAGCCACCATTGTGGAAGTAAGGGGCGGTGAGTTCTACGTTGCGTAGTCCGGGAGCCTTAAAGCTTCCGTCTGCAACTACTATGTCATTGGAGGTAATTGTAATATTGGGGTTTGAACCAAGAAGTAGTGGGAATTCCCCCAAAGCCGCGATCCTCGGCTCTGAAAGCGGGTTGCCAAATGGGTCTTTACCACCAACCCCAGGGTCTTCTAGGGGAGGTCTAACACCGATCCCGAAGAAGCCATTATCAAAAACAAATCTTTGATTGCCGATGTTTATAGTTCCCAGTCGTTGCTTTTGTATACTGCTCACCGAGGCACTAGTAAGTTCCAATCCGCTATGGCAACCGATGCAGCCTGCTTTGCCATTGAATAGTTGGTTTCCTTGTTGCTGCTGTTCGGTGAGGGCGCTGGTGTTTCCTTCCAAGAAGCGATCGTAGGGCGTATCATCAGCAATCAGTGTAGACTCGTACAATTGAATCGCAAGCCCGAAGAATAGCGAGAAGTTGTACTCTATCAGTCTATACTCATTGGTTTCCAAGGAGCGATCTGGCTTGTTGACAAAAGTTCGTCTACCTTCAGCATCAATTTGGATGAGTTGATTAGACTTCCACCACTCCGGTTTGAAGGCATCTTTAATCAGCGGATCGTAAGTTCTATCCTTAAGTCCGGGCTGAGGCCATCTACTGTCTGCACCTAAAACGCTGTCGTCTCGATGCACAACCTGTTTACCTAGCGGTCTGAGAGTAAATAACTTTTTCGCAAGTTTTCGGGGGAGTTTTTTACCCTTACTAGTTCCTCCGAACTTATCACCAATTTCTTGAAAAGTACGACCATCCGCAGATGTCTCGAAGGAACTCAGTGGGGGGGACATCGCTTGGGAAGCTAAAGACGAATTATTCAAACTGACTTTGACAAATTCAAGCTGATTTGGTTTTTTAGCCTTGACTACGGAGGCGTAAGGGTCTCTCAAACCAAAGGAATTCACCCCATTAAAGATGTTTTGTGCCTTTCCGTCCCAGAAGTTGCGGAAGTTGAATGCTGCATTAATCACGCTTGGCGTGTTGCGCGGTTCGACGCGGCGTACATTTATGCCACCTACGTTAAACACTGGATCTGGCTCGTTTGTTACTTGGTCTTCCGCACTACCAGGTATCACAGCCACAAACTTCGTATTGAAAACCCCCTGAGAGGAACTGACATCGTTACGGTCAGAGACAACGCTCGTAGAATCACTGGACAGCTTGTGAAAGGGAAAATCTTCTGGCTTGAGCTGGTAGTTTGGTGCGCCACCTAAATCAAAAACTGTATCTGGATTCCCTGTTCCATCGGCGTTGATCCGTAAAAGCCCAGGATTGATCTGATTTTTGGATCTGTTGTCGGCTCCAGCATGAAAGTGACAACTAGCACAGGAGGTCTGTCCATCGCTGCCAACCTGCATATCCCAAAACAGAGCCTTTCCTAACTTAATCGCGGCTACTTTATCTTTTACGAAGTCTCCTAGATTGTCAGGCTGCGGAACTGATACGCTTTTGAGCGAAGCTAGAGGTGGCCCTGTCACCTGTGCTGATACAGTATTTCCAGCTATTACTGCTGCCATAAGCATGGCAGCAATTGTTATAGTCTTTGAAAATCTTGATCTCAGGTAGTTCAGCTTGCTATCTCTGAATCTCCACTCTTGGCGCTTTATTTTTGTCACCACAGATTTCAGAGCAAATCGACTTTTTGAGGTCAGTAGCAAGTAAAGGGACAAGCCTGTAATAAAGACTACTAAGCCAAACATGGGGATTATACCCATAGTTTTTATCAGAAAAATAACTAAATAATAAAATTATACATTTACGAGGAAGTTTAAAATTTACTCTTACAGAATACATACGTCAATCGTCAGAATTCATGTTGAATTCTGACGATTGACAGTGCTTCGCAGCGTTAGCAAGCTGCAATCGAAACAAATCGTTTCATAAATCAAAGCTTTTAGGAAAAATTTTATCGAGGCGTTCGTAATCAGTACAGTATCATTTAATGATGAAGTCTCCTAGTAAATTTGAAATGGCGGTATGGCTACGATTTATTAGCGCTAGCTCACCCATTCCAATCAACCAGCACCCCATCCACAATCGCAATCCCCCACTGCGGAAACTTCACCAATAGTTTCTTGATCACAATCTGCAAAGCAGAGTCATCATTCCAGCACTCTTGCAAAAAGTCGAAGCCCGGATTCTGAAGAGAATTCGCTGCGACTTTCAATTTCTGCATAACTCAGGTCGTACATTTGACCTAGCTACAATTGCCTCATGTGACCATTTTTCAGCACTGGGGACAGGCGCGGTATCATGTCATAATGGCGATCGCCTTAGAATGGCACCCACTTATTTGAGAGGCGAGCACTGATTATATTTCGTCATTGAGAAAGCTTTATTATATGTCAACACCCTCACCTGGACTATTCTTCAATACAGTTAACGCTTACCAACGCAGCGCGGCAATTAAAGCCGCAGTTGAATTGAATCTTTTTACTGCCATCAGTCAAGGAATTGAGTCAAGTCAATCATTGGCACAAAAGTGTCAAACCTCTGAACGAGGTATGCGAATATTGTGCGATTATTTGGTGATTATCGGCTTTATGACAAAGGAAGCTGAAGGCTATAGGCTCACTTCAGATTCAGCGATGTTTTTGGATCGGCAAAGCAAATTTTATATGGGAGATGCAATTGAATTTTTACTATCTCCCATGATAACTAACGGTTTCAATGACCTGACTGCTGCTGTCCTCAAGGGAGGAACTGCCGTATCGTCCCAAGGAACTTTATCACCAGAACATCCAGTATGGGTGCAATTTGCAAAAGCTATGTCACCAATGATGGCAAATCCCGCACAATTAATCGCTCAGTTGGTGAATGAGAATAAAATAGAGCCTCTGAAAGTGTTGGATATTTCAGCAAGTCATGGCTTGTTTGGTATTGCAATTGCCCAACATAACCCGAATGCCGAAATTTTTGGTGTTGATTGGGCATCTGTTTTAGAGGTTGCTAAAGAAAACGCCAGGATAAAAGGAGTAGGTTCGCGTTACCATACAATTGTCGGTAGCGCTTTTGAAGTAGATTACAGCAATGACTACGATCTAGTTTTACTGCCTAACTTCTTACATCATTTTGATGTAGCAACATGTGAACGGTTACTGAGAAAGATCAAAGCTTCGCTGGTTGTTGATGGAAGAGTTCTCGTTTTTGAGTTTATTCCTAACTCTGATCGCATTACGCCACCTGATGCTGCTGCTTTCAGCTTAGTCATGCTAGCAACAACCCCTAGTGGCGATGCCTATACATTTGCAGAGTACGAAAGTATGTTTAGCAATGCTGGTTTTTCCCATTGCCAACTTCATTCACTCTCGCCTACTGAACAGCAAGTAATAGTTGCATATAGATGAATTTATAGCGAAATCAGGTTAAAAAGTTTGGCGTTGCTGATTCCATGTATGAAAATAGACTTCTTCTATAAGTCGGGAAAAAGTAAAGGGGGAAGGGGTAATGGGAAAAAATTCTGTATTGTTCCCTTTCCCTTTCTCTTTAACATGAACCCTTTTTCCCCCTCTTGCAAAAGTGCTTTTTGCGAGAGGTCTAATACCAATTCGCAATTCGCTTTTTCGCCCATTCGCAATTACAAAACTTAGATACAGCAAGGCTTTCAGGATTTACATCTGTTTCATTATTTTAGTGAATTGGTATAAGGATTACTCTGTTCTACTTCTTCCTGTGTTTGATTAGCGATGGCTACGCCCGCCGCAGGCATCGCTAAAGTTGAAGAAAATTCATTTTGAGCAAAGGGCACGGCGGAACAAGTATCTTCATGATAGCCCCTCGGCTCAACACCACAATTCTGATTTTCAGCCAACAACGTTCGCGCAGCACCTCGTAGAGAAGCGGGATTACTTCGTGCAGCTTTCACAAGTGCCAGCGATGTACAATCCATTGCCGTAGGGAATTCTTCAAGTTCTGACGCGCCTTCGATACGTGAAAGTGACGCGCCCCTCAAGGGCGCATGAGCCTTTTCCTCAACACGCAGATTTTCAGTCGGCGCGTCAGAACCAACTACCATACCAACAATCTTAAGCTGATCCCAGCTTTCAGTTCGCCTGCTACTCAAGCCCCTTGTCTAACTAATCTCACCAAAGATGTGGCTTTTTTCTTGGAGATACCGCAATTTTGCTTTGTTAATCGCTGAACGGACTGCTTGCTTAAGTTCTGCTGGTCTAAATGGTTTTTTACAATGTTCAAAATATTCAAAAGGCTTTGGAAATTCATCGATAAAATGTTTTTTTGCTCCTGACATAACTACAAGGGGAACAAATCTTAATGTCGGATGAGCTTGAACGTACTCAAAAAGCTCCCAAGCACCGAGAACTGGAAAATCAATCAAGATGATGCTAACTCTGTGACATTTGAGGAATTTTAAAGCATCACGTCCATTATAAATGGACATCTCAAAGTGGTGTGCAGGCAGTAAGTTAAAAAATTCCTCAAACAACCATTTCATATCTTTGGAATCTTCAATAACCAGAATATTATGAGAAGTCATAATTTATTACTCGAAGTTCACTTGCCATAGCCAGCGATCATTTTTTACGAAAAGAAGTAGGGATTTTTAGAATAGTGGGATAGGTTCGTATAAGTACCACACTGATATTCAGGAATCCAAAAAAAGCAAATCGCTATTATACAAACGGAAATCCGTGTCTCTCAGTAAAAATCCTAAGTAAATTAAAAAATTGCTAGCGATTGCACTATGAGATTCCGACCCTCCCGACATAGTAATAATCTCTCCGTTACGGTATTCATGGCGTTCAGGGTTGGTTTCTTCCATGGCCCGATACTCGTCTAACGTCAGGCTAGTTTTTATTACATCACAGAAAGTACTCATTTTTTGTTTCTATACTCCCTCTGCTCCCCCTGCCCATTTCACGAGGATCTCACTTTTTCGCGTTGCTCCCCTGTGGGACTTGCTAATAACAGCAGGCTCAGGAATGTGCCAGAAACACAAGCAATAGCTGTAGGTGTTTGGGAACGCAGAGAGTTAGACATTGCTATTAAAAGTCCTTGAGTATGGGAGAGAGGATATTGCGAACGGTCAAAAGTACTTTTAAGTTTTAGAAATACACTCTCTTACTAGTCTTTCATTCAGAAATGAAATTAGGATGAAATCAAGTTTTGACCGCTCTCAGAATCACATCACTCTAAACACAACTGGAATTCAAGAAAGCAAGTGTTCTCTATCTATTTGGCATTGGATACTTGCATTATGCTTGACATAGATACTTTTGCTTCTCTTCAGGTGACGCTCTTACTGAGGCTGGACTACTCGCTAACACCAGTTCCCTAACTTGGGAAACCTCTTAGGGTGAAGCTCTTAACGTCGCTAACACTGAGACGCTCCGCGAACTCAGTGTTAGCGTTAGCGTCTCCATACCCCTCCGGGGATCTTGCTACGCGTAGCGCCCCGTAAAGCCTGCGGCATAGCTACGCTTAGGGCGCAGTCTCTCGTAGAGAAGGAAAGATAGCCAGTTCCCTACGGCGGGAAACCCGCCTACCCTGCGGTTGTGGTAGTAGGGTTTGATGCTTGGTTTTGGGAAGTGGGTACAGCAATGGTGTTCAGCTTTTCCAGGTCTTCCCAGTTATCAACGATTTATTGAATGGATACCATCAACGATGATACCTTTGTGCGTCTATCTGAAGCATTGTTTAGGACAGTGTACGGGTATCGGTTTTATCGATGCAACCAGTCTGAAAGTCTGCCATAATCGTCGCATTTCTCGCCATCGGGTGTTTAAAGGTTTAGCCTCTCGTGGAAAGACTTCTGTAGATTGGTTTTTTGGGTTCAAGCAACATAAAAGTCGTCAATGAGCTTGGTAAACTCTTAAATGTTACTCTCACTGCTGGTAATATTGATGACCGTAAACCAGTTCCTGATTTACTCAGTGGTCTGTTTGGCAAAATCTTTGCCGATAGAGGTTATGTCTCCCAAAAGCTAGCTTCTCAACTTTTATAAGACTTCGGAATTGAATTTTTTGCCAAACCTCGTCGCAACATGAAAAATAAGCTCATGCGTCTTCATGATAAGCTTTTCTCCCGCAAACGCTCAATTATTGAAACAATTAACGACCAACTCAAGAACATTTCTCAGATTGAACACTCTAGACACCGATAGCGAAGCGGTAGCCGGTACCCCGGCGTCAGCCCGTCAATTTTTGTGTTAACGTTTTGTGCGGATTAATCGCTTATTGTCATCAACCTAAGAAACCCAGCCTTCAACGGGAGTGGCTTTTACCTTCATATGTTTAACCCGAACTCAGGTTAATTGAGATTTCTGATGGCTTAAGTCTTCCAGAACCCAGGCTTGGACTAAAGACAAAAATTCAAGAATTACGTTTGAAAGGCCAGGAGTCAATAATAGCCAACTGGACAACTTATAAATCGCCATTTGGTCTAGCTGCTTCCAGATCAAGCCTTGTTAGGCTAACTGCTAAGGCAATCAGCTTTGAGTACCTATGGCTACCAAAACACTGACCAAACCTAAGCAAAGACAAAATTCTCAAAATCGCTCATGGGAAAACCTGACAGATCGCCGCAAACTCCGCCATATTGAAAACACATTGGATAAAGCGATCGCATCCTCAATTCAGGATGATTCTATCCAGTCCCACGAAGACTTTAAAGCCTATGTAGAAAACTACAGCCAGGAATCGGGTAAAGCCCCCGTCACAGTAGAACTCTGTGTTGGAGGTGGGGATGATGACGAGATTAGAGGCTATCGCTTCTACCTCACCAGCGATCCCAACCATAGAACCAGTGGCAAATACCTGATTAAAAACCTCGAAGGAATTACCAGCAAAGATGAAAACTACTTCACCCCATTGGTGACAAGTTAAGGAAAAGGAGAAATTGTCAAGGGTGATATTTGTAGTGTTCAAAAATAGTGGGAAACTCAATCTAGACAAGTAATTGAGCGATTGAGACTTAGCCATGACCACCAGCAAAAAAACCAATAGAGACCATGCCAAAAAGAAACACAGACCAATGGTGGAAGACGAAGTAATTGCAGAGCAACTGGAAAGATTACTGACACCAGCGATTACAAATCAAGAAAATTACTACCGAAAACTAGGACTCAGGGAACGGATACTGAATTTACCATTGATGATGGCTGCGGTGCTGACCTTGTTATGGAGAGATGTAGCAGGAGTCAGGGAACTGACAAGAATGTTAGCCAGAGACGGTTTTCTGTGGTGTAATCCCACAAAAGTTAGTCAACAAGCAGTATCACAGAGATTTTTGACATTTCCATCAGAATTATTTGAAAAAGTATTTAAAGATTTATTGCCTAGTTTGAGAGCGGCTTGGCATAGTAGAAATAAACGTCCATTACCAGAAAGTATTCAGTTTACATTATTAAAATTCGAGAAAATTTGGATAGTAGACGGGTCAACACTGGAGGCATTGTTTAGGAAAATACAAAGTTTAGAGGAAGCTCAAAGAGGACAATTAGCAGGAAAGATGAGTACAGTCATTGATTTAATGACCAGATTACCTGTAGAAATTTGGTTTGAAGAAAATCCTAAAGCTTCTGATACTAAACTAGAAGAAAATATCCTAAATTTAGTTAGAGCCGGAACTTTACTCTTATTAGATAGAGGTTTTTATCACTTTAACTTTTGGCATCAATTAATCGAGAATAAAGTTGACTTTATTACCAGAATAAAGAAAGGAGCAGCAATCAAAGTAGAACAGGTGTTGACAGATAGTTATGGACTGCGAGACCGGAAGATACGTCTCGGTTCTGGCACTAAAAAGACTCCGTTTATAACTTTACGTTTGATTGAAGTAAGGTCGGGAAAAACATGGCATTCTTATTTAACCAGCGTCCTAGACCCTCATGTTTTACCCCCTTATGTAGTAGCAGATTTATATCGGCGGCGTTGGCGAATTGAAGATGCTTTTAATATAGTCAAAAGACTCTTGGGGTTAAGTTATTTATGGACAGGTTCAATTAATGGAATTAAGTTACAAATTTGGGCGACGTGGTTATTTTATGCGGTTTTAGTAGATTTAGGTGATGCCGTAGCGGATGAACTCTCTCTACCCTTTGATGAAATCTCATTAGAAATGATTTATCGTGGTCTTTACCATTTTACAATGGCTCATCAAAAAGGTAACACAACAGATACTATTAAGTATTTTGCTGACCCTCAAAATCGAGATTTAGGTATTATCAAACAGAAGCGAAAACCAAACGTTAAGTTAATTGTCGCTCCTTTTCCTGATCTCCAACGAGGGTCTGACCAGTTTTTTTTCAGCGATTCTCTCAAAGCCTCTTGACAAAAGACTTACAGCTTTAACTTGTCACCAATGCCAATGTGTCCAACCTAACTCTGCTAACCAGCCACCAGGCTAAAATAGCCCAACGCGCCAAAAATGTACAAGTACGTTTAAAACCCTTACTAGTTATGCTTTTGGGCTAGGTAAGCAAAGAACACCCGCCGCCCTACACCTGCGACTCTACAAACTTCAGCGGCTGTCTTCCCAGAATTTTGATACAAGATCCTCGCAATCTCCAATTTGGCAACATCAGTTCGAGGTCTTCCACCCGTTCTGCCTCTGGCTTTAGCTGAAACTCTTCCGGCCGAAGCTCGTTCGGCGCGTAATTCTCGTTCCATCTGATAAATCGCTCCCATCATCGACAGAAAACAGCGACCTGTAGCTGTTCAACTATCGCCTTTGTAACAGCGATGCGAAAGTCGAACTGGAGTCAAAAGCTCGACGGGTTGCCATGTTATCAATTCAGCCCATCTATATCTTGCGCGAACTAATTCAACATTTAGCTGGGCAACGTGTCGTTGCACCTAGCTATCGATTCCTTCAAGAGATGATTGGTCGAGTGGTCACAGGCGAACGCACTCGAATTACGAAACTACTCACCAAAGCCATCACGCCGACGGTAGAAAATCAGTTAAAAACCCTGCTGGAAGCCGAGGAAGGTGTCTATGGCATCAACTTGCTCAAGCAAGAGCCAAAGGATTTCAGTTACAAGGAACTGCGGCGTGAAGTAGATCGCCGCAAATACTTCCAGCCACTACATGAATTTGCTCAAACCTTTTTAGCAACAACGGGTATTTCTAATGAAAGTGGCAAATATTACGTAGGATTAGTCAAGTTTTACACGGCTTATAAGCTGCGGCGGATGTCCCTGGCGACAGTCCGGTTGTATTTGTTGTGTTTTGCCTATCATCGGTTTCGCCAGATTAATGACAATCTGATTGAGGCTTTTATCCATTTGGTTAACCAATACGAAAAACAAGCCAAGCTGGGCGCGGAACAAGCAATGCAACAAGCATTGACAGATGCTGCAAATAACCTCCAAGCGGCGGGTCAAATCCTCAACCTATTTGTGGATGAGTCGATTACTGACGATCTACCATTTTCAGTCGTCAAGGCAAAAGCTTTCTCCATCCTCGACCCTACCAGTTTCCCATTGGTGTCAGACTATATGCGTAATATAAAGTTCGACAAAACTGGGTTTGAGTGGTCGGCTTATTCTAAGCTGTCGAACACCTTCAAGCGCAATCTGCGTCAACTGTTCGCCGATCTTACATTCGCTAGTCGAGTATCTGATGCACCACTGCTAGCAGCGGTCGTGTTCTTGCAAACTTTGCTTCAACAAGGGAAGTCACCTAGACAAACAGATCCAACTACTTTTCCAGCAGCAGTCATACCCAAAAGTTTACAACGTTACTTGTATCCAACAGCCACAGCAGATGGCAAGGAGAAGATATTAGAGATCGATCGTTATGAATTTCTGATTTACCGACTACTACGAAATGCGCTCTCTTCTGGGGACGTGTTTGTGCGCGACAGTAATGAGTTTCGTCGTTTTGAGGATGACTTGATTGGCGACGAGCGGTGGCGGCATAAAAATGAGTTGTTGGAGGAAATTGGTGCGCCGATATTAATAGCTCCAATTCAAGAGACACTGACGGAATTCGAGCAAGCATTGGAAACTAAGTTCAAGGTTGTCAATCAACGAATTACAGATGGTCTCAATCAACATATTAAGGTCAGTGGGACTGCTGATAAGTCTCGTTGGAAGCTGATTTATCCCAGCGCAGAAGAACCAGTCAATAGCCCGTTTTATAGCCAGTTACCTGGAATTGGGATTGCTGACTTATTATGGTTTGTGGCGGCAAATACGGGATTTTTGAGTGCCTTTACTCATGTGTTAGATCGTTATGTTAAACAAGAACCCAATCCAAGTGAAATTTTAGCCTGCATTGTGGGAATGGGCACTAATATGGGGCTAGGAAAAATGGCCGAGGTATCAGGATTGAGTCATTCATCCATGATGACGACAGCGCGTAATTACCTGCGACTAGAAACTCTCCATGCTGCTAATGATGCCATCACAAATGCGATTGCGACTCTACCAGTTTTTCACCTTTATGATATTCAAGATGTCATGCACTCCAGTAGCGATGGACAGAGAATGGAAACACAGATCGATACTATTAATGCCAGATATTCGCCTAAATATTTCGGTCTTCAGAAAGGCGTAAGTGCCTATACCTTGGTGGCTAATCATGTACCGATTAATGCCAAGATTATTGGGACTCACGAGCATGAAAGCCATTACGTTTTCGATCTGCTCCACAACAATACTTCGGATATCAAACCGGAACGACATTCCACTGATACACATGGTACCAATCAGGTTAATTTCTGGATCTTGCACGCATTTGGCTATCATTTTGCGCCCCG
Organism: Nostoc sp. KVJ3; assembly: GCF_026127265.1. Taxonomy (GTDB): domain Bacteria; phylum Cyanobacteriota; class Cyanobacteriia; order Cyanobacteriales; family Nostocaceae; genus Nostoc. The sequence goes on along the minus strand of NZ_WWFG01000003.1, from coordinate 374,487 downwards.
TTATCGAGATTTGCACAAGAAAATGGGTGCATTGGTCGGAGCCAAGCATCCAAATGAATATAGCGATTTTTTAATCAAACCCGTTCGCAAAATCTACCGCGATTTAATCGAACAAGAATGGCCGAATATTCAGCGGATTATGGCTTTGTTGGCACAGAAGGATGTGACACAGGCGACGATTGTGAGAAAGCTAGCTAGTTATGAACGGCAGAATCAAACTAAAAAGGCTTTATGGGAGTTGGAAAATATCTGTCGGACGTTGTACATTTTGGATTTTATTGATGATGTGACGTTACGACAGACTGTGCAAAAGGCACTCAATCGTGGCGAAGCTTATCATCGGTTTCGACGGGCGGTAGCTTATGTCAATGGTGGGAAGTTTCGGGTAAAAACTGAGGGTGAGCAACAGATTTGGAACGAATGTTCGCGGCTGATCTCTAATGCGGTCATTTACTACAACACTTTGCTGTTGTCGCGGGTTTACGCGCAAAAACAGGCGGTTGACGACCAAGAGGCACTAGCGATTATTAAAGATATTTCGCCAGTGGCGTGGCAGCATATCAATTTGTTTGGGACATTTGAATTCAGTCCATCTACATCAAAGGTTGATATTGATGCCTTGGTCGTTCGCTATGCCGACCCGACTTACTGGCATCAAGCGATCCAGGATGAATCCGAACCCACCTTGCCTGAAAAGCATAACTAGTAAGGGTTTGAACCGTAATTGATGCTGTTGGCGCGTTGGGCTATTTTAGCCCACCAGCAGACGTTGACATTTTAGAACATCTGACGAAACGCCAAGCACAGCAACAACAAGCTGCCTGTGCCGATGCTTTAGTAGGGTTTGCCAAAGTTGCTGGTGAGTTATTTGACCAATCACCCCAAGCAGGTATCGCCATTTCCAGTAACAAAACTTTATGGGTAGAGCCACAGGACAAACAAGTAGCCATCGCTTTAGAAAATCAGAACTTACGCATTGACAAATGAGAGAAAGAATGCAGGGAAGAAAAGAATAAGCGATCGCTAGCAATAGGGGGCTGAAAAGATAGATAATTTACACTGTCTCTATTGAGGGCATGGACAATCAGAGTAACTACCAAGCCATCAACTGCAAAGTGTGACCTCAATACTTACACTCTGTTTTTATTGGCAGAATCAAAGTATCCAGGCTGCACACGTTTAGCAGATATTATGGAAGATTTGTCACATGATAGTGTCAACAGATTTTTGCTACGTGAGCGTTACGAGCCAAAGGATTTATTTGATGAAGTTAAGCTGCATATCAATTTAGTAGGTGGTACATTAAGTGCAGATGATACCGTAATTGATAAGCCTCATAGTGACCCGAAACTAACAGCAATTTTTTACTTACATTTATTCAGGAAGGCATCATCGTACAGTTAAAGGGATTCAACTAATTACCTTGTATTACACCGATTTATCAGGTAAATCTGTACCTGTAAATTATCGTATTTATGATAAACAAGATGGTCAGACGAAAAATGATTATTTACGAGATATGATTACTGAGGTTTTGCATTGGGGTTTGGAGCCTGAGAATGTAACCACTGATGCTTGGTATTCCAGTAAAAGGAACCTGAAGTTCTTTAAAGACAAGGGATTAAAGTTTTTAACTGGGATAGCTAAAAATCGCTTGTGTTCAGTTGATGGTAAAAATTTTACCCAAGTCCAAAATCTAGAAATTCCAGAGAATGGGTTAATAGTGCATCTGAAAAAGTTTGGGCAAGTGAAAGTATTTCGGAGACTTTTCAAAAACGAGATTCCCAGATATTACATCATGTATGTGCCTGACAAAGATGCACTATTTTTAATTTCTCTCGTCGAATTTAAGGAGTTACATTCGATTCATTGGGGGATTGAATGTTACCATCGAGCCATCAAACAAGTGTGTGGAATTGAGCTATTCATGGTGAGGACATCTGAGGCAATTAAAACTCACTTTTTTAGTGCTATCCGCGCTTTCACACAATTAGAACTAATGCGAACTCAAGAGTTAATTGAAAACTGGTATGAAGTCCAGCGAAATTTGTCTCTTCATGTGGCTCGTGACTTTATTCTGGAACATCTTGAACAAAGGATGAACTTGAATTCACATATTCAGATTCCTGTCAATGCGTAAGTCCTGATTTCAAAGCTTTTTAGAACCGGAGCGCGTTCGCTCTTTGCTAGAAGGAAAGCGCACTTTTGCAGGAAATATTTTGGCAGCAATGGTAGGAATCATCACACCATTCTGTTCTTGTTCTGCGGTTCCTTTGTTTATCGGCTTTTTGGAAGCAGGTGTACCTTTAGGCGTGACCTTTTCTTATCTGATGGCAGCGCCAATGGTAAATGAAGTTGCTGTTATCCTTCTTTGGGGATTGTTTGGGTTAAAGGTGACACTGATCTACATTGGCTTTGGGGTGGGTTTAGCGATCGCCTCTGGATACATCATCGGACTCTTAAAATTAGAAAAATGGGTAGAACCATTTGTTTGGGAACTGCAAAAATCTCGTCAAGCAATACCTCTAGAAGGGGAAGACAATCTAGAACCAGTGATGCTAACTTGGGGGCAAAGATTTGAGCAAGGATGGTTCCAATCCAGCGAAATTGTGCGATCGGTTTGGCTTTATGTGGTGATCGGAATTGCGATCGGTGCAGGGATTCATGGTTATGTGCCGACAGATTTTATTACCCAATATGCAGGCGCGAATAATCCTTTTGCAGTGCCGATCGCAGTAATTTTGGGTGTTCCACTCTATGCGAATATTGCGGGTGTAATGCCGATTACTGAAGCTTTGGTAAATAAAGGAATGCCTATGGGTACAGTTTTAGCTTTCACAATGGCGGTAACAGCACTATCTCTTCCCGAAATGGTAATTCTCAAAAAAGTGCTACGACCACAATTATTAGCCGTATTTATCGGGTTAATGACAGTTGGTATTATCAGCATTGGCTATATATTTAATCCTCTACTTCTGTAACTCAATGTGAGTTTTATAAACGCGCTTTACGCCGCCCAAAGCAAAGATACAAAACTAACCACCTTCCTTCACAAAACAGGAGCAGATGAGGATGCCATCATTACACCAACCATTATGGGCATTATCATTTGAAGAGGTCTATGAATCTTTAGGCACTGCTGCCAATGGATTATCGCAGGATGAAGCTATAGAGAGATTAAAGAAATTTGGTGCAAATGAATTACCTGAACCCGCCCATCGTCCATTGTGGCTAAGGTTTGCTGATCAATTGACACACTTTATGGCTTTGCTGCTGTGGGTTGCAGGAATTTTGGCATTTATTTCGCGCACACCTGAACTGGGCTGGGCAGTCTGGGCGGTGATTTGGATTAATGCCATCTTTAGCTTTTCGCAAGAGTTTCAAGCCGAAAAAGCTCTATCTGCTTTAAAAAAAGTCTTGCCGACGCAGGTAAAAGTCTATCGTGATGGTGAACTCAAGGAGATTCCTGCTAGAGAACTGGTACGCGGCGATGTCATACAATTGGAAGAAGGCGATCGCATTTCCGCAGATGCCCGTTTGATTTCGGCAGAAAGTTTATATCTTGATGTATCGGTGATGACAGGCGAATCTCTGCCTGTAGCACGAAATCCTTCCCCTGTAAGTCTGCGCGAGGCGATTCCGGTGCGTGGTGGCAAAACCATTCTGCGCCAAGGGGAACAGCCCTTGCAAGAAATGGTAAATCCATCGGAAATTACCAACCTCGTTTTAGCAGGTTCCACCGTGGCAGCAGGAAGAGCAGTGGCGGTAGTCTATGCGACGGGCGCACAGACCGAATTTGGTCAGGTGGCGCATTTAACCACGGTGGTGAAACGCGAACCAAGTACTTTAGAAATTCAAGTTGCCCGCATCGTGCGAATTATCACAGCGATCGCAATTGGTATGGGTTTGACAGTATTTCTACTTAGTTATTTGCTAATTGGCATGGATGCCACCGAGAGCTTTATTTTTGCGATCGGGATTATTGTTGCCAATGTCCCTGAAGGATTACTGCCAACAGTAACGCTGGCATTAGCGCTCGGCGTGAAACGAATGGCGCGGCGCAATGCCCTTGTAAGGCGGCTCTCGGCAGTGGAAACCCTCAGCGCTACTACGGTGATTTGCACGGATAAAACTGGCACATTGACCAAAAATGAAATGACGGTACGTTATCTCTGGCTTCCTCCTCAACCGCCATCAAATACTGCAAATACTAATCCTGATATATCAACTAAGGCGCTGATTGAAATCACGGGTGCAGGCTACGATCCCACTAATGGCAAAATCAACATTCCCTCGGACTCCAAAATTGCTTGGAAAGCCAAGATTTTGCTAATCGGGTCAGCACTTTGTTCTAATGCCCGTCTGGTGCATCTCAATGCGCCTAATCGTTGGCAAGAAATTGGCGATCCGACAGAGGCGGCTCTATTAGTAGCGGCGGCCAAAGCGGAACTAAATTTAGAAAATCTCCAAAAGCAGTACCCACGCCTACGGGAAATTCCCTTTGACTCTCGCCGCCTGATGATGACTGTGGTGTTGAATTGGCAATCTTCAGAGTTATGGGCAAATGAGGCTCCTCATCTTGCTTTCACTAAAGGCGCACCATTAGAAGTGCTGAAACATTGCCATTTGATTTTGCGCGATGGTGAGGCGCAGGAGTTGACTCACGACTATTGGGATGAAGTTGTCAAAGCAAATGATGATTTAGCACGACAAGGATTTCGGGTGTTAGGTCTGGCGGCGCGTAAAGGTGGGCAGGAATTGCTCGATCTGAAAGTAGAGGATTTAGAGCAAGACCTGATCTTCATCGGTCTGGTGGCAATGTTTGATCCGCCGCGTCCCGAAGTATCGAAAGCGATCGCCCAATGTCATCAAGCTGGAATCAAAGTAACGATGGTAACGGGTGATTATGGACTGACTGCTGAAGCGATCGCCCGCCAAATTGGTTTAGTTAGCGAACAGGTGCGAGTGGTTACGGGTGAAAGTATGGGACATCTCTCCGATGCCCAATTGCAACAAGTGGTGAAATATCGCTTCGGTTTAGTGTTTGCGCGGATGTCGCCTGAACATAAATTACGATTGGTGCAAGCTTACAAAGACATCGGCGAAATTGTGGCAGTTACAGGTGATGGTGTGAATGATGCCCCCGCCTTACGAGCGGCAAATATCGGCATTGCGATGGGGCAGAACGGTACGGATGTGGCACGAGAAGCGGCAGATATTGTGCTGACCGATGATAACTTTGCCACGATTGTGGTAGCGATCGAGCAAGGACGGGCGATTTATCAAAATATCCGCAAGTTCATGACCTACATCCTTGCGTCGAATGTGCCAGAAGTCGTGCCATTTTTAGGCATGGTTGCTTTCAAGATTCCACCCGCGCTGACGATTTTGCAGATTCTTGCCGTAGATTTAGGCACAGACATGGTTCCTGCCCTAGCTCTCGGTGCAGAATCTCCCGAAGCTGGGATTATGGATCGTCCACCCCGTCCCAAAGAAGAGTTTCTGCTCAATATTCCCTTATTATTACGCGCCTATCTCTTTATCGGTGCGATCGAAGCAGTTTTATCAATGTTGGGCTTTATGATTGTCTGGTGGAGCTATGGCTATTCCTTGGCAGATTTGCAACAAGTCACGCCCGCGATCCTTTCCCATACAGCCGATCCCACAGTGACGGCAATCTATCGCCAAGCAACAACTATGACTCTGGCTGCGATCGTGGCTTGTCAAGTGGGTAACTTATTCGCCTGTCGGTCTGATTGGAGTTCTGTATTCCGTCAGTCGTGGTCAAATAATAGTTTGCTTTGGTTAGGAATAACTGTTGAATGTGTTGCTCTATTTGCATTCATCGACTTCCCACCCTTCAGACAAGTATTTGGAACGGCTTCACTAGCCAATTGGCATTGGTTGATTTTGTTAGCCTGTCCACCCATTTTGATTAGTGTAGAAGAACTTCGCAAGCTATTACTTCGTAATCAGCGACGAGGCAATGTTAAAAGAGCTTTTTAGAACTAGAGCGCGATCGCTCTTTAGCTTTCCTAAATAGGACTTATGCAAGAAACCTCTCAAACTCTTATTTCTAAGTGCCCTCTGTGTCCTCTGTGGTACCCTGCGGGAAGCCGCTGACGCTCCTTCTCTGCGAGACGCTACGCGAACGTCGCTACCGCTTCGCTAATGCGTCTACGATTTTCCGTTACCTATGCGTAAGTCCTGCTAAATAAAGGAACGCCATAATTAATTGACTTGTTCCCTTACAATTGCGAAATTATATGATATCTAAGAAACTAATTCAGACCATATTGCTGGGATTTGCTATGTGTTTTTGCCTATTGCTTGGTGTTGGGCAAGACCCGACTATAGCAGCAACTCTCACGGAAGCTGAATCGATATCTCAAGAAAGGATGCAAACCCTGCTTGAACCCCACAATCTGGAATCGGGAGTCGATCGCTTTCTCACATCGATTCCAGCAGGCTATTACACGATCGCCAGTGTCGAAGAGTTGAAAAGCCTGTTAAAGAAGTCTCAACCTATGTTAGTAGATGTGCGAGAAGTCTCTGAGTATCGGTCTGGACATATACCTAACGCAATTAACATTCCCCTGCGAACCCTGTCGCACAATCTGAATCAAATTCCACGCACTCGCCCCGTGGTGTTGTACTGTTCCTCCGGTTATCGATCGGCAATGGGAGTAATGACACTGCACCTATTAGGCTATGAGAATGTGCAAGGATTTCCACCTAGCTTTGCAGGCTGGAAAAACGCAAAAGAGGCGATCGCTTCCAGATAATGCAATACAGTTCAATTAAGCAATTTTTTCCTTCTCTTTCTTCTCTCTGTGTACTCTGCGCCTCTGTGGTAGCCTGCGGCAAGCCGTTCGCGTAGCGTCTCGTAGAGAAGCGTCTACGTTAAAAAATGACTTTGACAAAGAGTGCTAATTTACAAACGTTACTTTCTACTGGACTGGCGCTCTAGTACCCCCCCATACCTTTGGAAGTATTTAGTAGAACTTATACAAATTTGATATTTTCAAACGCTTGCTAAAACATGATTTCAAACAGCGTAGTGTCATCTTAACAACAGTTGGCTAGCAAGTTATTAAGAAAACTAAATAGAGCTTATACACAGAACTAAACTTCTATCAATGTATAAATTCTCCCAATTTAAATACCGCTATGCAAGCATCACCCTCGTTTTACAGGATTATTTTGCACTATGGCTATAGATATCTCCAAGCTAACATTTACCACTGGTGCTGACATAGTTCCTCATAGAGGAACTACTGTAGAAATAATAAATACTGGTATGGTCAATACGCTTTCGGGCAACGACCAGCTAACTGGCACTGGCAACTTAGTAGGTATCTTCAACAAAGGTGGCATTATCAAAACCTGCGCTGGCAGCGACACTATCACTGGCAATGGTAAAGGCATTAACAGTATCGGCATCTTCAATGACTATGGCAGCATCATTACTGGTGCTGGCAACGACCAGATCACTGGTATTGGCACTGGTACTGGCAATGGTGGCGAGGGCATTTCTAACAACAAAGGCACTATTAATACTGGTGCTGGTAACGACACAATTACTGGTAATGGTGGCGATGGCATTGACAATAGGGGCATCATTGATACTGGCACTGGCAATGACTTGATCTCTGGCACTGGCAATGGCAATACCGGTGGGGGTGTCTTCGGTGGCTCCGGCATTGAAAACACTGGTATCATCAAAACTGGTGCTGGTAATGATATAATCAGTGGTATAGCAACTAACCAAGAATACAACCCCCTTGGTATCTACAATAAAATCGGGGGCATCATTGATACTGGTACTGGTGATGACTTGATCTATGGCTCTGTCAGCAATGTACACACTGGCATCTTCAACGAAGGCACTATCAATACCGGTGCTGGCAACGACACAATCGCCGGACATGGTGGCTTCATGGGCATCTACAACACGGGCATCATCGATACTGGCACTGGTGATGACTTGATCAATGGAACTAACGGCTACGACGGCATTGATAACAGTGGCGTTATCAATACTGGTGCTGGCAATGACACAATCACTGGCGCTGCCAACGTCGGCATCTACAATGAAGGCACTATTAATACTGCCGCTGGCGATGACGTGATCTATGGCGCTGGAGGTGGTAGTGATAGTGTTGGTATTGATAATAAGTATGGAGGCGTTATTGATACTGGTGCTGGTAACGACACAATCACTGGGAGTATTAATGGGACGTATGCTAACGTCGGTAACGTCTTGAGTGGCATCTCCAACAGAGGGAATATCAATACTGGCGATGGTAACGACATAATCACTGGCACTGGTATTGAAACTAACAGCGAGTACAACCCCGTCGGTATCTACAACGAAGGTACTATCAATAGTGGTGATGGCAACGACACAATCACTGGCACTGCCACTATCAATACTGGCGGCGGTAGTGTTTTCGGTGGTGTCTTCAATAGCGGCATTATCGAGACTGGAGTTGGGAACGACATAGTTGATGCTCTCACTGGTGGCTTCGAGGGCAATGGCATTATCCTTCTCGGAGATGGCGCAGATGTCCTCAAAGGATTTGGGAACGGATTTTTTGATGGTGGCAATGGCAATAAAGATAAACTGCTTTTTGGCACTGGAAGCTATATAGTCTCAGCTACCACAAATTTCCAGGGCTTTTATACAGTTAACAATGGAACGACAGATATGTTCGTAAAGAATTTCGAGTTTATTGGTAGTGCCAGTAATCCTGCTGCCGCTTTTTGTTTCTCTAGTGTTATTGGCGAAACTTTTATGGTGTAGCTGGGGAGCAATGCGATTTTGTGAGGTCTGGTCAAAAACCAGCGATCGCTAAAAATTATATTTAACTACAAGGTGATTTTATTTGCAAATACAATACTGACTTACACAAAAATTCATCTTGATGAGATATCTCAAAAAGATTGCTAGCAAGTCATTTGACGATTATTTCTGAAAATATCTGCAATCAGCCTTTTATACTTAGTATCAATTATGCTAAAAAATAAATTAAAGACAAGACTAAAGTATAAAATTTATCAAGCAGTTTGGGATTTGATAAAGGAATTAAAGATAGAACCACAAAAATTATCCCAACTTCCAGCTATCCATTGACAACGCAGATGTAAGATAATTTCTGCATTTTCTTTCAACCAAAATTTACTGTTACCCTTGATTCTTAAGTTGACAACTTGACGGATTAAACTCTCAATTGCCCCACTACCTATTGGTAGTTTTTGGTCTAGTATCTTAGCGTAATTTAAACGCCTTTCACGATAAGCACGTAAAAGATAATTTCTCTGTACTACCATCGTTTTACAACGTTCTCCCGTAGCTTCAAAGATAAATTCATCCATCTGCCTAATTATGGTCATTGCATTACTTTTTTTTAAAGTTCTCCGTGCTTTTTTAAACCAATTATTCCGCTCTTTATCATCATTAAAAGCTACATCAGCAAATTTATGTAGTCGCTCAGTAACATGGTAAAAATCAAATAATTGATAAGTGGCATTGGGAGATTTCAATTTCTTTAAAAGGGGAGGGATATGTTTCCAAATCCATCCAGCACCGTCAGCAATTAATAAAACTTGTTTTGCTTGACTAATTCCTAAACTAATCAGATGCATTTCTAATATTGGTAAAAATCCCTTATAATCTTCATACGTACCATCGTTGATAATAGGGATGTCCTTAGTTTTTACTTTTTTTCCCTGTTCATCAACCACATAAATTGTTACTAATTTTGGCTCAACCCATTCTCCTATAAAGCCATGCTTGTTTGTTTTGGGATTTTTTCTACCTTTTTTATTAATCCTAATTCTACTCCTGCCACCATCTACAGCAATTACAACTCTCTGGTCTTTAAGTATATTTCCATCAAGTAATTTACCTTGCTGCAAGTTAGATATTTTAGCTTGACGTAAATCAATGCCAATTTGGCCAAATTTATATGTTAATCGCTCAATCCGTTTTAAACTAATATTAATTCCCCAACTGATGAGAATTGTATGTGAAGCTTCAAAGGAACTAGCAATCGCGCCATATTGAGCTATAGTTGTCCAAACAGCAGGGGTCAAACCTTCTGACAAACCCAACCATTTTAAAAAGGGACAACATCCTTGATTGTAAATTTTACTTTTGGTCTTTGCTTTTGACTTTTTTCTTACCATATATGGTAGTTTTAGAGTAACTAAAACATTCCCAACTGTTAATATCTGCCATTTTCTATAACCGTGTCTTTGCGTCTTGCCATCCTCACAATTTCTTGTTTGAATAATCGCAGTTTGATTAGCTAACTGAGATTGGGAAAGATTATACAACAAGATGGCAATACATTGACCAGCTAAAATAAGTGCAACTTCTCTAATCTTTTCTTCTCTCTGTTTAAAAATTTGCCCATTCCATTCATTGATATTCGTCAATTCTAAAGATTTTATAACTTCCAAAGAAAAATCTGATAATGATTTACTTAAATCTAACGTTGCATATATATTTTTTTCCATTAAGGTAGATAATCCTTATCACAAAACTATTGCTACTTGAGAATCTTACCTTTTTTTATTGTCAGAAAAAGAAACTGAAAACTCGTTGTGAATCAGATCATCATTATTACAGTATAAATACTATTTATTCGGTATAAATATATTTCAATCACTGAAAAAGGGATTTAGCGATCGCACCTTTTTTGGCTGACCTCACAAAATCGCATTGCTCCCGTGTAGCTGTGGATAGGGAGCAATGCGATTTTGTGAGGTCTGGTCAAAAACAAGCGATCGCTAATCACTTCTTACGTATTAACTAAATATTTGATACACTAATATTAGTAATATTAAGTAGAAATACAACCTGTACCAAAAACGAGATTTCTGTAAATTGTTGCGACTATAAAAAAGGTAAAATTTCCTTTCAGGAATAGTTTTGAAATAGGAAGTATCTACCTTTATGGAAAAAAACATATCTGCGAATCTAAATTTCGCTGATTCATTATCAGATTTTCAAGAGGATGTTACAAAACTTTTAGATTTTAAAAATATCGAGGAATGGTCTGGAAGAATAGTTAAAGAAACAGAAGAAAAAATCAGACAGGCTGCGTTAGTTTTAGCAGGTCAATGTATTGCCATATTATTGCATAAGCTTTCTCAATCAGAGTCAGCTCATAAAACAGCAATTAATCAAACCAAAGGTTGGTGGCATACCGACACGCGAAAACATGGTTATACGAAGAGGGAAATATTAACAGTAGGTAATGTTGTAGTAAGCCTCAAATTACCATACGTTGTTCAAAAAAAAGAAAAAAAAGCGAAGAATAAATCTACTCATGTTGGATTCTGTCCCTTGTTAAAATGGTTAGGAATGTCAGAGGGACTAACTCCATTAGTTTGGTCAGATATTGCTGTTAGGTGGTGCCATAGCTAGTTCTTTTGAAGCTGCACATACAATCCTGGACGATTGGGGAATTAATATTAGTGTTAAACGAATTGAACGATTGACATATAAATTTGGTCAAATCGGCATCGATTTACGTCAAACTAAAATATCTAACTTGCAACAAGGGAAATTACCTGATGGGAATATACTTAAAGACCAGAGGGTTGTAATTGCTGTAGATGGTGGTAGGAGTAAAATTAGGATTAATAAAAAAGGTAGAAAAAATCCCAAAACAAACAAGCATGGCTTTATAGGGGAATGGGTTGAGCCAAAATTAGTAACAATTTATGTGGTTGATGAACAGGGAAAAAAAGTCAAAAGTAACGAGATCCAGATTGTAAATGATGGCACTTATGAAGACTATAAAGGCTTTTTACCAATTTTAGAAATGCATCTGATTAGTTTAGGAATTAGTCAAGCAAAACAAGTTTTATTAATTGCTGACGGTGCTGAATGGATTTGGAAACATATTCCACCTCTTTTTAAAAAAATGAAATCTCCCGATGCGACTTATCAATTATTTGATTTTTACCATGTTAATGAGCGACTACAGAAATTTGCTGATGTAGCGTTTAGTGATGATAAGGAGCGGAATAATTGGTTTAAAAAAGCACGGAGAAATTTAAAAAAAAGTAATGCTATGACCATAATTAGGCAGATGGATGAATTTATCTTTGAAGCCACGGGAGAGCGTTGTAAAACTATGGTTATACAGAGAAATTACCTTTTACGTGCCTATCGTGAAAGGCGTTTAAATTACGCTAAGATACTAGACCAAAAACTACCAATAGGTAGTGGGGCAATTGAGAGTTTAATCCGTCAAGTTGTCAACTTAAGAATCAAGGGTAATAGTAAATTTTGGTTGAAAGAAAATGCAGAAATTATCTTACATCTGCGTTGTCAATGGGTAGCTGTGATTTGAACGATAATTTAGCCAAACGGTCACGAAATACTTCACTCTGTACTAGGACAACATATAGTTCAAAGCTATAAATGGAGTTCAAAAAACTCAAAACTCAATTACAGCAAGGAACATGGTCAAATAGTTCATTTGTACCGTACCGCGATGAGAGAGAAATAAAAATTCAGATTTCAGGCGATCGCTTTATCACTCAGTTTCTGGCGAAACATATTTTTGAAACATATTGTGGACATTTTGAATCATATTTTGACCGAAAGTTTAAAATTTTCGACTAAATTAGTGTGTCTTGCTCGGCATTTTTTACCAAGTCTCAAAATAAAACTTTTGGTCGTATTATGATTCACATTTAAAACACGCGGACATAATTTGATTCATAAAGTTAAGTTATTGATTGGCTCAAAAGCTTGAAATTACGTTAACTTTTGGTCACGTTATGGTTCAAAATTTGGTCATGCAGGGGGTAAAATCACAGTAGCTGGAAGTTGGGATAATTTTTGTACTTTTATCTTTAATTCCTTTATTAAACCTCAAACTGCTTGATAAATTTTATACTTTAATCCTGTCTTTAATTTCTTCTTGAGATAATTAATACTCAGTATAAAAGACTGATTGCAGATATTTTTAAACATAATTGTCAAATGACTTGCTAGCAATCTTTGTGAGATATCTCATCAAGATTAATTCTCATGTAAATCAGTATTTTATTTGCAAATAAAATCACCTTGTACCTAAATATAATTTTTAGCGATCGCTTGTTTTTGACCAGACCTCACAAAATCGCATTGCTCCCGTACTGATGTCATATGTGGCAACGGTGGGATATGGCATTCATAACATGGCAGCCTTGTCCCAAGATGCTGCCCCCTTCGATACGATTGCGCGTCACGTTTGGGGCAATGGGTTTGCCTTATTGATTGATTTTGCCGGCATTATGGCTGGATATGCCTCTGCCGTTGCCTTTCTCAACGCTGCTGCTCGGATTGTCTATACCATAAGTCGAGAAGAACTATTTCCCCGTTGGTTGATGCACATTCATCCCACATATCGCACACCGACAAATGCCATTCTCGGTTTGTGTGGCAGTTCTGCGTTTGTGGGGTTGGGGTTGGGAATACTGTGGACACCGATTCAGGCGTTTGGCTTTCTGGGTATAGTTTTAACGATCGCTGCCCTAGCGATCTATGGATTGACTAGTTTAGCGTGTTTTCGATATTTCTCGACAAAACGCCGCGCTCAGTTGGAGCAAAACTCTACGATTCGCTTTGGTTGGTTGCGTTATGTTCTGCTACCTTGGCTCTCGATAATTACGATTAGTGGTGTTCTAGTTGGCACTCTTTATCCCCCTCCACCAGCACCCCTTCACTTAGCACCAGTTGTCGTCTTAATTTGGCTATTGCTGGGCATCGGAGTGTTAAGGTTTCTGCAAATTCACAAACCCGAAGCTATTCGTCAGGCAGGTAGACTATTTGTCGTTGATGAAACTGAAACCCTCAGTTAGAAAAAAGCGATCGCTCTTGAATGATGGTGTAAAGGTTTTTTGTACAAACCCTCGAAAAGGAGGATTAGGAGTTTTAGGGACTTCCAGAAAATAAATTATGCCAACCTATGAGAATGGGGTAAAGCTCACAAAAAAAGCTATTTTAAGTAGGTAGGCACGAAAAAAATATGTATGTTTAGTTTTGTAAAAACAATGGAATGACGAGGGCTGTTGCGCTTGCAAGATTTTAAACAGGAGCAAAAAAATGACTATTACAGAAGATAATTTTCAAGTTCGTACCATGACCAAAGATGATCTAAAAATTGTCTTAAGCTGGGCAGCTTTTGAGGGGTGGAATCCGGGTATTGATGATGTTGATAATTTTTATATTGCCGATCCAGGTGGGTTTTTAATTGGAGAATTAAATGGGAAACCTATTAGCTGTATTTCTGTAGTGCGATATAGTGCTAAATTTAATTTTATTGGTATTTATATTGTTAAACCCGAAGAACGAAAAAAAGGATTTGGTTTAAAAACATGGCTTGAAGCATTGAAGTTAATTTCTAATCAACCTGCTGCTTTAGATGCTGTCTTAGAACAAGTTAATAATTATCAAAGATTTGGTTTTAAACCTGCTCATTCTCATCTCCGTTATCAAGGGATAATTTCTGGAAAAATCTTGCCCGATGTGAGGGATTTAAAAACTATTGATTTTGAACAACTTTGTCGTTATGATCAGCGATATTTTCCTAGTTATCGTCCTCATTTTCTTTCGACATGGATTAATCAACCTCATGGGCAAGGTTACGCTATTATCAACGATGCTGATTTGGTAGGTTATGGAGTGATTAGAAAAGCGACGGATGGCTTTAAAATTGCCCCTTTATTTGCGGAAAATGAAGACATAGCAAAAAAGTTATTTTTAGCCTTAGTTACTTATGCTGAAGGAAGTCCTGTTTATGTGGACGTTCCTAATATTAATAAATCCGCTATTATCTTATTTGAAAAATATCAAATGAACCCTATGTTTGAATGTGTCCGAATGTACAAAGAAGAGTCACCTAACATTGATTGGCACAATGTTTTTGGTGTTACTACTTTGGAATTAGGTTAAGTTTAACCTTTTTAGCTCCTCCTCAACTAGAGCAATCATATATTCCTTAATGGTCATGCCTTTTTTGGTAGCACGGATCTTAATCTCCTGGTGCTGGGGCTAAATGAGCAATCGTACAGAAACTTACGCTAAGGCTGTAATCCTTACTGGATAAGCATTCTGCAAATCGATATTTTTCACAATTCTCGATGTACCAATTAACCTATAGGCTATTTGGTGCGGCTATTTAATACGGCACACCAAGGGTTTGAAGCTCTTAATTTTCAGAGACTTCAATTGGTACAGCTTTATCCGTGGCGATCGCAATATTGAAAGCGGTTCATCAAGTCCTTAGCGTAACTTTCGGTATCACTGCTCATTTCACCCCTTTCATATAAAATCAATCTCAAAATCAATTTCTCGTGTCCCAGATTTTTAAGTACATAATCATGGAAAATGTTGTTACTAAATCATTATATTTAGTACCCTTTACGCAGGAAATAATAAAAGCAGCAATCATTGGGAATCCTGAATTAGCAAGAGTTCTGGCGGTTACAGTTTTACCCAACTGGCGTAATGAAATATTTGGTAAATCTTTGCCAACAATTGCAGATATCCTGTGCGAGAATCCGTTACAAAGTGAATGGGGATGGGGAAGTTTAATCATTCATAAAGCAGAAAAGACACTCATTGGTTACCTTATGCTCAAAATTCTCCCAGATCCCACAGGTTCAGTGGAAATAGGCTATATCATAGTTCCATCATATCGACAGCAAGGTTATGCGTCTGAAGCTACAAAAGCAATGATGGATTGGACGCTTTGTCAACCAGGTATAGAAAAAGTTACGGCTGGATGCGATGCAGATAATATAGCTTCAAAGCGGGTGCTAGAAAAAATCGGAATGCGGCTCATAGAAACACGAGGTAAGGCGTTGATATGGGAATTATGCAAAACAGAAATCATAGAGTAATTGTGCTGAGGAAGTGACAATCTAGCTTCAAAGCCTTATTTAACAAGGATGATAGAAGATGGGGGTTTTTGTACAAACCCTCGAAAAGGAGGATTAGGATTTTTATGACTGAGAAGCGGCAGATTTTCTAAGATAACGTCTCATTATTCCTTAGACTTTGAGAGAATTGTATTTTGAGACATAAAAAGAGACATGATTTTGGTATGTCTCAAAAAGTACAGTTTCTGAGACACGTTGGTGGGAAAAAGTTTGCTGACAAGGATTTGAAGGTAATAATGCCAAACCTCGTTTTTGCTATTCCCCCTTTTCGAGGGGACGTATAAAAAACCCCAACCATTGTGACTAACAGATGTAAGATAAGCATCAGTGCTAATTTTTATAACAAAAATGAAAAGGTTGAGAGAACTCGCATTAGCTTGTGTTGTGATCGCTGCTTTGATCAATATGAATCTCAACGTTCAGGCAACGTCCAAGCGGCTGATTACCCTAGACGATCTCTCTGCTGTCCACCAAGTCAGCGAACCGCAAATTTCTCGCGATGGAGCCTGGATAGCTTATACGGTCGAGAGTACCGATATCAATAATGATTCTGTCAACAACCATATTTATATGACTTCGTGGGATGGCTCCCGCACCCGAAAATTAACTAACAGCAAAGATAGCGAAAGTTCCCCTCGTTTCAGTCCCGATGGAAAGTACCTGACTTTTCTCTCCAGTAGTCAGTCCAAGAGTGGAGGCAATCAAATTTGGCTGCTGAACCTTACCGATGGAGAAGCAGAAAAGATTTCAGATTTTCCAGGAGGTGTTTCTGATTTGGTTTGGGCGCCCGATGGGAAACGACTAGCTGTAATCGCCCAAGATCCACCGCAAGAAACTCGGAACGGACAAAAGACCGCGCAGCCAATTGTCATTGATGGCTTTAAAGGATATCTCGGAAAAAGTCGCCAACATCTCTATGTGTTTGACTTAGCAACTCACAAAGCAGATATTCTGGCACCAGGTGAGTTTAATGAATATTTGCCCGAATGGTCTCCAGATGGGAACAAGATTGCTTTTGTCAGCAAGCGTGGTGTTGATTTTCATCGCCATAACAATTGGGATGTCTACACTATCGTTGCCCAACCAGGAGCAAAAGTACGTCAAATAACTACCAATGAAAGTCCCAATTGCGATCCCTCCTGGGGTAGCCGACCTGTTTGGAGTCCAGATGGGAAGTTAATAGCCTACCTGCAAGGAGGCCCTCAAAAGCTACTTGAGTACGCCGTTTACCATCTTGCGGTTATTCCAACGGAAGGAGGTACTCCACGTTTGTTAACCGCAAAGGGAGCAATGCGATTTTGTGAGGTCGGACAAAAAAAGTGCGATCGCTAAAAATTATATTTCAGTACGGAGTTGTTTTATTTACAAATAGAATACTGCTTTGCACGAGAATTCATCTTGATGATATATCTCAAAAAGATTGCTAGTAAGTCATTTGACGATTATTTCCTAAAATATCTATACTAAGTCTTTAATACTTAGTGTCAATTACAGCAAGCAATAGCTAAAGATGACAACTCAAGTATAAAATTAATCAAGCAGTTTGAGGTTTAATAAAGGAATTAAAGATAGAACTACAAAAAATATCCCAACTTTGAGCTATCCATTGACAACGCAGATGTAAGATAATTTCTGCATTTTCTTTCAACCAAAATTTACTATTACCCTTGATTCTTAAGTTGATAACTTGACGGATTAAACTCTCAATTGCCCCACTACCTATTGGTAGTTTTTGGTCTAGTATCTTAGCGTAATTTAAACGCCTTTCACGATAGGCACGTAAAAGGTAATTTCTCTGTATTACCATAGTTTTACAACGCTCTCCCGTGGCTTCAAAGATAAATTCATCCATCTGCCTAATTATGGTCATGGCATTACTTTTTTTTAAAGTTCTCCGTGCTTTTTTGAACCAATTATTTCGCTCACTATCATCACTAAACGCTACATCAGCAAATTTCTGTAGCCGCTCAGTAACATGGTAAAAATCAAATAATTGATAAGTCGCATCGGGAGATTTCAATTTCTTTAAAAGAGGGGGAATATGCTTCCAAATCCATTCTGCACCGTCAGCAATTAATAAAACTTGTTTTGCTTGACTAATTCCCAAACTAATCAGATGCATTTCTAAAATTGGTAAAAATCCTTTATAGTCTTCATAAGTGCCATCATTTACAATCTTTATTTCGCCATTTCTAACTTTTTTACCTTGTTCATCAACCACATAAATTGTTAATAATTTTGGCTCAACCCATTCCCCTGTAAAGCCGTGCTTGTTTGTTTTGAGATTTTTTCTACCTTTTTTATTAATCCTAATTCTACTCCTGCCACCATCTACAGCAATTACAACTCTCTGGTCTTTAAGTATATTCCCATCAGGTAAATTACCTTGTTGCAAGTTAGATATTTTAGTTTGACGTAAATCAATGCCGATTTGACCAAATTTATATGTCAATCGTTCAATTCGTTTAAGACTAATATTAATTCCCCAATCACTCAGGATTGTATGTGCAGCTTCAAAAGAACTAGCTATGGCACCATATTTTGTAATATCTGACCAAACTAATGGGGTCAAGCCTTCTGACATTCCTAACCATTTTAACAAGGGACAAAATCCAACATTACGAGATTTACTCTTCGCTTTTTTTTCTCTTTTTTGAACAACGTATGGTAATTTAAGACTTACTACAACATTACCTACTGTTAATATTTCCCTCTTCGTATAACCGTGTCTTTGCGTGTCGGTATGCCACCATCCTTTGGTTTGATTAATTGCTGTTTGATGAGCCGACTCTGATTGAGAAAGCTTATGCAATAATATGCCGATACATTGGCCTGCTAAAACTAACGCAGCCTGTCTAATTGTTTCTTCTCTTTCTTTAACTATTCTTCCAGACCATTCCTCGATATTTTTCAACTCTAAAAGTTTCGTCACATCCTCTTTAAAATCTGATAATGAATCGGCAAAATTTAGATTTGCATATATGTTTTTCTTCATAAAAGTAGGTACTTCCTATTTCAAAACTATTCTTGAAAGGAAATTTTACCTTTTTTATAGTCGCAACAATGTACAGAAACCTCGTTTTTAGCACAGGTTGTGTCTTCTAACGAATATTACTCAGGTTATTGTATTAAATATTTAGTATATACGTAAGATGTTATTAGCGATCGCTCTCCAGGTGGGGTCATCTCACAAAATCGCATTGCTCCCTAATAAAGTCATGAGCGCAAGCAATCTTAGCAGCCTCCACAATCTCTTCTGGTGTGGCATCAGGCATTGTTAGAGCAATATTTTCTTGTACCGTGGTATCAAATAACAGAGTGTCTTGTAACACCATGCCGATTTGTTGACGCAGGGAGTAGAGTTCTACTTTATTAATGTCATAGCCATCAATTTTGATGCGACCGGAGTCTAATTCATAAAGTCGAGGTAAGAGTTTAGTTAAGGTACTTTTACCAGCACCACTTTGTCCCACAACTCCAACAAACATACCAGCTTCGATATCAAGGTGAACATTATTAAGTTGGGGGTTAGGACTTTTAGCGAAGCTGAAAGTAACACTTTCATATTGAACTGCACCAACAATTGCTGGCATCGGGATATTATTACGCCCAGCAATTTCTGTTTCTTGGGGAGTATCGAGAATATCAGCCAAGCGTTCTAGCGATAAAGCAGTTTCTTGGAAGTTCTGCCACAGTTGAATCAGCCTTAGTAAAGGACTGGTGACATAACCTGCAATAATACGGAAAGCAATTAACTGTCCCAAAGTTAGTTTTTGCTGCAAGACTAAATATGCACCTACCCATAATAAGAGTAAGCTTGATAGTTTATTGAGGAAGTTAGAGAGGGAACTAGCAGTATTGCTTGTCAGAACATTCTCAAAACTAGCACTAATATATCTTCCATAACGAGATTGCCATTGCCAGCGAGAATTCAGTTCAATATTTTGGGCTTTGACAGTTTGAATCCCAGAAACCACTTCAACTAAATACGATTGAGTTTCGGCATTGCGTTCGGCTTTGGTTCTAGTTTGACTGCGAATAATGGGTGCAAATATAAAAGTAACAAGTGCGAATAATGGCACAGTTGCTAATGCTACAATCGTTAGCCGCCAGCTATAGAAAATCATGACTACAATATAAATAACAGAAAATATAGCATCTAGAACAACAGTCAGAGCAGTACCAGTGAGGAAAGAGCGAATATTCTCTAATTCGTTGATCCGGCTGGATATTTCCCCAACAGGGCGCTTTTCAAAATAACGCAGTGGTAAGCGTAATAGGTGGTCGATAACTTCACTTCCTAAACTCAAATCAATCCGATTGGTGGTATCGACAAACAAGTTGGTACGTAGCCAAGTAATAATGCCCTCTACTATAGCCATTGCTATGAGCAGAAAACCCAGAACATTGAGAGTATTAATCCCGTTTTGAATGATAACTTTATCAATAATTACTTGGGTAATTAAGGGATTTGCTAGCCCCAATAGTTGTACAAATAATGAAGCAATAAATACTTCAATTAAAACAGTACGATGTTTTTTTATAGCAGGTAAAAACCAACTTAAGCCAAATCGTTTTTGAGGAGTTTCTTTGGTGGGTTGCAACAGAAGTACTTGCCCCTCCTCCCCCAAGTTTCTACAAAATCTGCTGGCTTTTTACGGATAATGCCTTGTTCTGGAATGCCAAGAACTAGTTCAAATTCAGTAGCTTTGTAAAGATACTTATGACTCCGTTACTTCTCAAGTGAAAACTGTAACTGATGGTCGAGGAGTTACTAGTTATGGATTTGATAGTTATGACAGGGTGAATTTGATTTCTAATCCTGACGGGCAAACGGTTGGTTATACCTATGACGTATTGGGTAATCTCAAGACTTTAACAACCAGTGCTAGTACGGTTAATTATTCCTACGATCGGCTCAATAGGTTGGATACGGTTACATCGGGTGGGCAGTTGGACAAGTACGGCTATGATGCGGTAGGAAATCTAATTAGTACTGCTTTAGCCGATGGTACAACCCAAACCCAGCAGTATGACGCGAGTAATAGACTCAAGTCAATCGAAACTCGTGACGCTTTAGGTACAGTGCTGTCTAGTTATGCTTATACCCTTGATGGGGTGGGCAATCGCACTCAAGCAATAGAGGATACTGATAGAACTGTTAACTACACTTACGATGAAGTCAATCAATTAAAGCTGGAGTCTATTACCGATCCAACTCTGGGAAATCGAACTATTGGCTATGATTACGATCTGGTCGGAAATCGCTTAAAGCGTAATGATTCTTATCCCAGCAGTGGATTAACGACGTATGTTTATGACAAGAATAATCGACTAACTTCTCAAACATCGGGAACAAAGGTAACTCAATATACCTACGACAATAATGGTTCCATGTTGACGAATGATGATGGGACTAACTCTGTTGTTTACCAATGGATTAATGATGGTGAAAATCGATTAATTGGGGTAACTACAACTAATGCTAGTGGTTCTTCTCAAAGTAAATATATTTACGATGCTGGCGGTAATAGAGTAGCAAGTATTACCGATGGCGTGAGAAAGAATTATCTTGTCGATCCCAGAGGTTATTCTAAGGTTCTGCAAGAGTATGATGCTAATAGTCAGATTTTAACTAAGTATTTTTACGGTTTAGGTTTAATTAAGTCTGAGAGTGGCAGTGATGAGAAATTCTATCATTCTGATGGTTTGGGTTCCACTCGCTTGTTGACTGATGGTACTGGTCAGGTTACAGATAGATATGTCTATGATGCTTTTGGGCGGTTAATTGCTCATGCTGGGGGTTCGGGCAATGCTTATCAGTTTGCGGGTGAGCAGAGAGATAGTACTGGATTGGATTATCTCAGAGCTAGGTATTATAACTCGGATTTAGGCAGATTTATCTCTAAGGATGCTTTTGCTGGGCATTTGGCTAGTCCGATTAGTGAGAATGCTTATGTCTATGCCAATGCTAATCCTGTTAATTTTACTGACCCCTCTGGCTATGAATCTTTGGGAGAACTCTCTGCTGCTGAAGCGATTAATAGCATTCTTAGCAGTATGCAGTATGCGGTAACAACAGGAGCTTTAGCAGGGGCTGCTTTTAATATAGTTCGTCAGGATATTCAAATTGTTGAAAGCGGTCACGAATTCGATCCTAGTGAAGTTTTAAGGAGTGCAGCCGCAGGAGCCGTTGGTGGCGCTTTGCTTAATGTTTTTCCTGAAGCTGCTATCTATTTTGCTATCCAGGGCATCCAAAGTGGTCTCAAAGAATGGGAGGCTGGAAACCGAGCTACTGGTGCTTTTGATATTGTTGCATCAATATCTCCTTTCCTCTCTAAAGGAGTCCGAGATCAGGTTTTTAGTCGTATTTCTCCAACTCTTTCCGAAGCTAATAGGGGACTCCTTAATTGGGCAGAAAATCAAGCTAAAGCATATGCAGCATCAAGGTATAAATCATACCGTAATGGATGGACAGATGAGACAGGCGCTGTAGACTGGTCTGGAAATGATATTGAAGGAATGTCAATTAACTCAAATACAGGAAAGCACTTGACTACATTTGATGGTTTTAGCCAAAAGAAAGGAATAAATGGTACACATAACCTAAATGAATTTATACAAGCTTCAGTGGTCAATAATATCACTATTGTTGGAAGAAGTAATCATCCAACAATAAATGGATTAAGTGATATTTCTTACCAAGTACCTGCTTTAGATAGAGCTGGTAATCCCACAGGTAGTCTTAGAAGCCAAGTATTTAAAAAAACAGTCTATGACCCTAACATAATCTCTGATGCTAAAATACTTGAACTTGGACAGGAAGCTGCGGCAAAAGGATATCAACAAGCTATACAGGGAAGAGTGCAACAGTACTCTGAGGTGGCAGGAGGAATTAAGTTCAGGGTTTATTTAGATAATAATGGGATTGTAACAAACTTCCATCCAGAACTATAGGAGATACTTATTTTATGCTCAAAGAATTATTTGACGGCGTAGACCATACAACCGACCCACTTTGGATAGTGAAATACTACTTTAATGCAATAGGAGGTATCTCTTTTCCTACAGCATTAAATTATCTTCTTGAAGGTACTGGTTATGGTGATGAATATAATATGTGTGAATTTCCTTGCGAAGATGAGGATGATATATTTGAAGGAGTCCGCTTTAGCTTTCTTGATAAAGATGAAATAATAGTTTCTCAGGACATATTCAAAAAATATCTCAAAATAGCGGCTGAAAGGTACATTGAACTTAATCCAGAAAAGGCAGATGAGGTTCAAAATGTACTCAAAAAATTATCTGAATAGCGCTGGTAAGTCAAGTAAATAAACTAAAATACGATGCTTTTGGGCGGTTAATTGCTAATGCTGGGGGTTCGGGTAGTTCTTATCAGTTTGCGGGTGAACAGAGAGATAAGTAAGTAGGCGGAAAAATTTATAACTATGTAACAAAAACTTAACTAGAGCCATTAGAATTAAATTTAATACGTTGTGTACTGTAATTGGCTTTTTCTCCCCTAGCTTTAACACCATCAATCACGGCGTAACGAGTCCTGGAATATGTCAGTAATTGAAATGGTCATCGCTGTTCATTCCACTCCATCAACTCCCCATCCACAATCGCAATACCCCACTGCGGAAACTTCGCCAATAGTTTTTTAATCACAATCTGCAAAGCTGGATCATCACTCCAACACGAGAGCAAGAAATCAAACCTCGGATTTTGCCCCGAATTTCCCGCAACTTTGAGTTTCTGCATCCGCTCCGGTCGTGCATTTGACCGCGCAACAATCGCTTCATGTGACCACTTTTCGGGATTTGGCACAAGTGCGGCGGAACTTTCATCCTCATCAACTGTTTCGATTTCTCCACCCGAAACTGAATTTTCCTGTTCTACCTGCCCCTGAGTTTGATTAGCGATGGCTACGCCCACCGCAGGCATCGCAGAATTTAAAGATTTTTCATTTTGAGCCACAGGCACGGCGGAACAAGCACCTTCATGACAATCTTTCGACTCAACGCCACAATTCTGGTTTTCAGCCAACAACGAAGCGGGATTACTCAGTGAATTATCCGCAAGCGTTAGCGTCGTGCAGTCCATTGCCACAGGCAAGTCCTTCTCTTTCTCTGACACGCTTTGAACAGACTGAGGCGACGCGCCCCCCAAGGGCGCGTGAGCCGTCTCCTCACAGGGCAAAATCTCATAAAGCGTGTCAGAGACACAGCTAACGAACTCTTTTGAAGAGTTCGTTAGCTGTTCCTGAACAGTTCGTGAGGGTTTTTGAAACCCATGCTCTGACTGACTTTGACCTAAAATAGATGCTTCATACAAAGCACCCATTTCTTCAGGGGCAGCATCTATCTCTGAGTCCCCAGCATTTAATTCTCGTTTTTCAGCATCTAGTTCTCGTTTCGTAGAATCCCCTTTTTCCCAAAAATCCTTAATTCTGCTTCCATGTAGATTTTTGACAGTCCACTTCACTGTCTCCCGACCATCCTGAATTGACTTGTCCGGCTTGAAAATGAATAGTCCACTGTCAGAGAGAATTTTCTTCGCCGAGATAAAAGTACTGTATCCCAAAGCTGAGGTCAAAGGCATCCACCGCGAACCGTAGGGGTCAGCCGTCCAGCACTCCTGCCATAGCTGATTGACTGAAGGCTTTTGCTGCGAAGCCCATAGCATGTCTTCGATGGGAATAATTACATGAAGCCTTTTATATGGGGATTGCTGTTTATTGGCAACAGCCTTTTTGGACTTGGACGGGTAATGGTTGCAGTCATTCTACAATCTCCTCTTTATATTGACGCACGGAAATTTCCCCCACTGTGATGCGGGGCTTGGTACTTGTATTTGGTTGTCTAAAAAGTCACCGAGTTACAGAAAACCTATTGAGGTTGCCAGAATCGCAATTCCTCTCGAAAATACCTGTCAGTCTTTTTCGATTGCTCCTTCCAACAATCCCAAGCCACCACTACTTCCTCGCCTAATTCCTCTACCACCTCACCCCTCTCCACATACAAAGTACGGTATGGGTCAGCGTGGGCAACGATAGAACCAATGCTAATAGTGTCGGGTTGAGAGGATGCTTTCTGGAGTGCGGTAATTAAATCTGTTTCCTGTGTGCTTAATTCCGTCCAGTAGTCTGATTTAATCACTTCGTACTCTTGGGCAACATTCCAAAACTCATGCCACGTACACCCAGGTTTAGCTAGCACTGACCTAATATCATTCACCGCCTGGGGAAGCATTTCCAGTTGTTCAGCTCGATATGCGATCGCGGATTGTATAGGTTCACTCCCCAGAATTATTGCCGCAGCTTCGAGCGCTTGGGTGTTGTTCATTGCGCTGGCAAGGTTTTTCAAAGCCATGCCCATCAGCCGCAGACATTCCTGGGCATTCTCTTTAGGAGGTTCAACAGCTAGCGATCGCAGATCAATTGTCTTTTCCAGGGCTTGTTTTACCTGCTTATTCAACGCTTTGGTAGCTTGCTGGGTTATGGTATTCCCCCACTGCTGTTGAGGATGTTCTTGTACTGCGTTTTCCAAATCTTGAATACGCTGCTTGAGTTGTTGATTCTCAGCCTCCAATTTCCTTAGCCCCTCCATCTCCAAGAGCCGTTGCTGTAATTGGATATTTTCTTCTTTCTGTTGTTTAAAGAGTTGTTGCAGAGATTGGATTTGCTCACTTACTTGTTCTTCTGCTCTGGCCGATACTTCTGCTTGTAGCCCAATTCTCAATTCCTGCTCTAGACGCTCTAACTCTTGCTGATGCTGTTCTTTGATTTGGGCGATCGCTTCAGAATATTCTTTGGGGTATCTACGCTCACTCGATTCGGACACAATTGCGGCATCCAAATCACTATTGTTTACAAGCAGCCTCTCGCCATCGCTGAAAGTAACAATCTGCTGATACTTATTGGGTGCGTCTGCCTCAATCACTCCCGATTCGCCATAACGGGGATGCAATTGTGAGGAAACAGTGACAGAATTACACAATTGCGTTTTAGGGTTTTCGCTTTTTGCGGCGCGTTTAACTGTTGGCGCAACCTGCTGCACTGCTTTGGCGAAATCGGCGGCGGTGGGGAAGGGTTTTTCTTTGGCTGCGATCGCAACAGCTTGCTCTAACTTGTCAGGAGTTTTGACCAACCGGAGTAAGGAGCGAGTTTGAGAAGGCTTAGTAATCTTGTCTTTGAGTTCCTCTGGCAGAGTATCAACTACTTTCTTCGCAGACAGCAAATCTCTGACCCGGCGATATCCACCGTGCTTGGTTAGTTCTTTTTCGCAATAATCTTCAAAACTGGCATAACCAGCATCAGAGTAATAGCCGTTATTCCGCATCACCCGCAGTTCTTCTATTGCCTGCCACTCGAACCTATCAATGGCGGTGAAGGTTTCCTGGATGCTGGTGTTGAGGTTGCTGTAATCGAGTGCTGATGTTGTCTCGGAACGGTTTAGTGTCAGCATGGTTTTACCTATATGTGCTGCATACACCCGTAAAAAACTGCTTATATGGGCGAACGAAATTAGCCACTGTGGATGGTACAGGGCGATTTGATATTGTTTTATTGATCATGAACTGTGCAATTTGTGAGACTGACCAAAGAGCAATGTTTTTGAGGCACTAACTCAAGGGGTTTAGTTTTCTCCAAATTTTGAAAGGCACAAAGCATATTTTGAGGTGTAGAGGAACTAGCTATACCCCCTGTTTACTGCCTGTAGCCAACTGTTCTCACAGGTGGTACAGATGCGCCACTTCCATGTGGGATGTGACACTTTTACAGAATATGTCTGTTATCCCAAATGGTAGCACAGTATCATCACAAAAGATGCAACACCTTTAAAGCAGTAAACCCGCCTATTGATTGGCGGGTTTTTCCTTGAGCATTTCTTTTAGTTTTTCTAGTAATTGCCTGAGAGATTCGTTCTCTTCTCTCAGGCGGCAGTTTCCCCCAATACTAACTCTTCTAATTTTGCGACTCTGTGCTTTAGCTCCACAATATCGCCAGACTCAGCTTTGTTACCCAGGTATTGCTCAATTAAATCAAGCAGGACATCGGTAGCATTCTTACCTTCTTCCTTGACCTTTTGGTAAAAAGCATCCTTCTTTTCTGGTGAAATCCTGATATTTAGCCTTGATTCAGTCATAGTACTTTCCTCTTTTCTTGATCAACGCTATCAGCGAAACCCTTGTATTAACAAGTGTACTCCCAGGCATTTATATTTTGTTATCCCAATGTATTGACAATTGGGATAACAGACGCTATACTATATTTATAAGCCTAAACAAAAGACGACCGCCGCAGTCTGGACAACGAAGCGATCGCCCTTTGTGAAAACCTAACCCAAAGCATGAGTCAGGAATATAATTATGACGCATTCAACCTATACAGAGCAAGCACCTCCAAGCTTCAATCTCAACACACTAATCACATTTGCTGATGCCCCTTGCAGAGACGAGCAAGCCCTAGCCCAAGCAGAACTGTACACCCACCTCGAATCCCAAGCCGAAGCTGTAGCGCCAACCAAAGACCCCCTAACATCTCGTGACCGCCGCATTATTGGCGAGATTATCGAAGTCCAACCCGAATCAGTTCGCACCATCTGGATTGAAGGTGGAATCACAGTATGGGTGCAATTAGTCGGTGGCGGACGGCTACCCTTTGAACACAACTGGTTCGCTACAAGAGTTGCAGAGGTCAAAGGGACTCTACCAGAAACCCCACTAGAACGTAACGAACGATTAAACGATGAATTGGAAAAAGTCTGCACTGTTTTTGGTCTATATCACGGCGAAGTTAACTGGTTATCATTTAGCACCAAACTCTATCAAGACGGGCATTTTGTCGGCTTCGTCGGGTGCAATCAAGAAGGTTGGTACGCTCGACCAAGACAGTACGGGGTAAATCGGGTTGCTGGCAGTGCCAAAGATGTGATTGCATCGTTGGGAGTCCGAGCGGCAGTAGCGGCGTAAGTTGCTGAAGGTAGAAAAGGCGATTGCTTCCCCTAGAGTTATGCAATCGCCTTCAAGCTTAATCGTTAATGAACAGAATCATGACACAAAGTAGAGCAAGTAACCTCTTGCTTGAAGTAGATGAGTGTCAAGAAAATATTCTCCTACCTGCTACAGATGCGAATGCAGAGGTGAAAGAAATCCTTAGTACTGCAAGTGAGAAAGGCGATTGCATACCTAGAGTTATGCAATCGCTTCTACAACGAAATTTATGACAATTTAAATCATCATGGCATATCAAATATGATTAGCCCATTTTCTCTTCAACAAGCCGATTGGGATGAATCCCCAGAGAAAATTCTCCTACCTCCAACCGACCCCAACGCAGAGGTGCAAGAGATTTCTGGCTACAAGCTGGTTTACGCTGACGGAGCTTGCCCCAGAAATTATCGAGTGTACAAAGGCGATTCAATGATTGGGGTGATATTTCAACACCTTACGCACTGGTCTAGCGGAATGGATTCTCTTCGATACGCCGAGCCGATTGATGCAGCAGTCGGGCTTGATGAATTTATGACGATGACAGGCTACTTTACAGCGACTACAGAACAACGACCCACGGAAGAAGAGTTACTAGATAAAGAATTCGATTCGCTAACTTTTGAGGAGTGGGAAAGGTTAAAAAGATACGTGCCAGAAACTAGAGATTTAGTTGCAGCGTGAGTAAGGAAACGGGTGGGCAGGACAGACCCACCTGTATGGCGAGGAGCAAAACTAAATTATTAGTTTATCCGAATGCAACAACACAATTCATCGAATATACCAATGGAACCGATAGAAATCCTACAAGAATTTAACTCGTGCTACGCAAAGATTCAGGCGATCGCCCAAAACGAAAACTGGCTTTTGTTGATTGCAGACAAGAAGATTGACCCAGAAGCAGCAACTCACTTGGGCGATGTCCTGCATTATTTGAGCGAGGCAATGGGTTGTGTTGAAGAAATCGTAGAAATCAAGTTTAATCAGGAATCAAAATCATGAAACTCTACGCAACAAGTATTCCTCCAGATTTGCCAACTTGGGCAACTGTTATATCGAATGATGCAGGTTTGATTGAAGTAGAAATAAATGATGAAGACCCTGGCTTTCATTCAATGATTGAAGAATTATCTAATGAAATTCAACCAGGAATTATTGGTGTAAAAGCTAGCGATTTATGTACAAGACACTGCATTGAAATGGTTGATATTAACGAAGAAAATTGATAACCAAAATGAAATTTACAACTGTATCTGTTAGTTACTCTAGAAAATTCAATCTCGGCGACTATGAATCGCTGGAAATAGGCTGCTCTCTCTGGGCGCAAGTTGAGGATGGGGAAGACGCGGATGGAATAACCCAATTCCTCTATCATCAAGCCAAAGCTTCAGTAAAACAAGCGGCAATGCCTGTCTTGAAAGCCTCAGAGTTTCAGATAAATAAAGCTAAGTCTAACAAAAAAGTGTCTGGTGATATCAATGAAAACGATTGGTAGAGTGAGAGGACTAGACAATGCAAGAACTAATCAAAGCTTTAATCAAAGCAAAGGCAGAGTTTAACCCCATTCAAAAAGACGGTACTAATCCTCACTACAAGCGTAAATATGCAACACTAGACGCTGTATTGGATGCTGTCACTCATGCGCTTGGTAAACATGGATTAGTAATAATTCAAACCACTGAAATCTTTGAAGCTAAAACCGTGCTACGGACTCATATTTTTCGCGAATCTGGAGAGAGTATCACCAGTACTTATCCTTTACCTGAAATTGGTGACTCTCAAAAGTTTGGTGCAGCATTAACTTATGCACGACGATATGCGGTTTGTGCAATTTTATCAGTCACGGCTGATGAAAATAATGATGCTGAAGGCGCAACTACTCCTCAAAAGCCTGAACAGCCCCAGAATAACATTAGACCCCGCAAAGACAATCAACAGCCTAGAGTTCAGCCACCAAAACAAGCTGTAACTCCGCCATCAATAAGCCCAAAAGATTTGCGAGTCAAAGAAGTTCGCACACTTCTAAATTATCCACTCGATTTGGTGAAAGAATGGCTGCATTCTCGAAATGTTACGAGTCCAAGTGAGCTTGATTCTGTTCAGATTGATGAATTAGTGAAGACTATGTGTTTAGCTTGGGCTGGTAATAAGTTTGGACATCCTAATCATACTGTTAACTCTTATCAAAAGCACGTAGTTGACGCTGTAGCACGAGGAGTAGATGAAACAACAGCAATTAGCGCATGGATGGAAGGAGCGCTTGCAGAATTGCCTGAATTGAATTGAGAAGAGAAATCATACTTCAAATTAGAAGGAAAATGGAAAAGATGAATCTTTGGTCAAGAATAGATTTAATTGCATTAACAAATGAACGCTTTCTAGGAGACTTTTACGATTTTATTTCTGATTACAGTGGTGGATGGATGATTAAGTTTTTATACCTGGTTAAAGTGAATGTTGCTCTCTGGTTCGGATGGGAGTCACAGCCGGAATATGACGATTGGCATTGGGGACTAGGGTATTTTGGAGAGGAATATCGACAAGACTGGAATGCCCCAATGGGAGCTTGTGATTGGTCAGAAATCTGTACTCCCGTCAGTTTTCTCAAATGGCAATATGGTATCGGCGAAAACTCAAATTACTAATCAATAATAAGCTGTTCATTAAAGGATTAAAAATGGCTAATCTTCCACCAATTAATTCAGTTGTCAAAGTTATTAAAACAGTTGCAGAAAAAGACACAAGGTTAGGGCAAACAGGTACAGTCATCCAGTATTCAGGACACGGCATGGTTTGTGTTCATTTCTCAGATATGCCGCCTGGTCAAGGAATTTTTTTCAATCCACATCATTTAGAAATCATAGAGTCATAGTCAAGATTATGCCGAGAAAATCCACTCATCCCGCCCCTACTGACCAGTCCTCACTATGCCTACAGTATCTTGATCGTTGTGGAGGTAGCGCACGATTGTGCAGTATCAAGTTTAGTCTTAGCGTGATTCAAACACTGGTCAATCGAAAGTTAGTGAAGATTAATAATACTGGTGCAGGATTTTTTGTTGAATTGGAGGATGCCAAATGACTAGCCACAAACAAGTTGTTTACCAATCCCAATTAGACCACAAGAGTAAATTGCTTCTTCGCCGCCGGACTAGAAAAAGATTCAACCCCAGGATTTTCATTGACCGCACCATAGAAACAACTGCAATTGTCTCTCTGCTAATTACCGGATTTGCAGGAGTAGGGGCAACAGGCTGCTGGGGAATGGAGATTGCTACAAGTTCTCAATATTGGCAGCATCAGAAAAATATTTGCCTGGGGGGAATGTTGGTGAGCTTTTCAGCTTTCTTGGGCAGTGCTTTGATTGGAGCGAGTTTCAGTATTCGTCAGGACAAGTTTTAGGAGGAACAACGATGGAAATTAAATTAACCACATCAGAGATTCGAGCTATATTGCAAGGTTGTCAATATACATTGAGGCTTGTAGGGAGTAGTAAGGATTATCGTAGGCTTCAATCGTCCGAGTATTTTTCTACATCAAACGATGTGGTTTTAAATGATGCATTTAATATTTTGGGAGAAGTAGTAGACGCAATTGTTCAGGTGGAACAAGCCACTCAACAGTAAACAGGAAGAATCTCAATTTAGAGGAGTAAGAAAATGACGTTAACTCTAGATAATCGCTCTCAAAATAAAGAATCGTCCCTGACGCAAGCATTACGACAAATACAACAGCTTAACTCCAAGATTCAAGAGTTAGAGCAGCAGCATCAAGATTATATACAGAAGCAACAAAATCTGATTGCAGCCATTGCTGAAATTTGTATTTCTCCAATACAGGAAATACAGGCGCTGCGGATTCTGATCTGTCGGGGAGAAGCAGCTTGTCGGCAGTACTTGCGTTCGGTGCTAGTCAAACAGGGTCAGGCTTCAAAAATGACCACAGGACAAATAGAAAAACCCACTTTAGATAAAAGAGCCAAAAACCGGGGTTTTCTGCAAAATTCAAAAAAATGAATTTTCTCTCTCATAGAGGCGCGGAATCAGTCAGGGCAAGGGATTGAGCAGACCATGAGACAGTTATTTTCACGGCATTACTAGAGTTTTGAGCCTCATCGAAATCATCCGCGTGTCCCAAAGCCTTGATGCTACCGTGTTTGAGGTCGAGCAGAGTCTCATGGTCTGCTTGCTTTTTACCGAAGGTACAAAAATTGTGCCTTCGGTATCGCTGCATCAAAACGCATCGAATGAAAGATTTTATAAGTAATTGCATTATGTCAAACAAACACTTATTGAAGGTGAAACGGATTCATCCTAAAGAATTTAAATTGAAGCACGGATTATCGGTGTCCGAGATTCATGAACTAAGCGATTATCCACCAGAAACTCTTAAGCACTGGTTGGCTGACGAGCATAGTAGTCGTTACCAACAACCAAAAGAATCTGTCTTAAATCATTTTGGTTTATTAGATTTATATTTAAGTGCTTCTTAAATCAAAAAAGGTCACACAGACACTACCCACTTTGATGCGGGTTTTTTATTATAAAAGAGCAAAGTCAATAGATAGTCAATAGTTGTTTGTCATGGACATCAATATTGATACAGATATTGACAATGGTCTTGATACAGAGATTGACACAGATATTGACTATCTTTTTGAGACTATTGACACGGATTTGACTAAGTTCATGAAGTCACAATGGAGAGAACAACTTTTTCATCAAAAACCAAGCCAATCGGGAGTCAATTTCTTGCTTTTACCGATGTCAAAAGCCAAAGCAACTAAAATTTTAGGCATCTGCCCCCGTACATTAGAACGGTGGACAGAAGTAGCTCAACTTGTTCCAGAGTATAGATTAATACTCTTAAGAATGAAAGCTTTTGCTCAAGAAAAGAGACTACGTGCGCCATTAATGACAACGTATCAAGTATGGGTAGTAGGAAAGATTGGCGAATTGTTTTCTGACATTGTTCAAGGCATTGATAAAAAGCCCCTTGTTGAGGCCATTATTGAAGCTAACAAAGGTGAATATACTCGCAGCAACTTTGAACAAGAACAACTTAGATTCACATCATACGGTTTAGGAGAGATACATCATGTCGAATAGCATATTCACCCGTGCAGAATTATTTGAATTATTGAGTGCTAGCTACAGCCCAGAGCAAATTATTGCTGGATTAGAACAACTGGCTCAGTCAGATCCAGCAGTTGATCCGAACGCTCAAGAATTTCCCGTAGATATTAGCGATCGCTTAGAAAGGTTGTTCAATCTAGCGCAAGCAACCCTCAACAAATCGAAGCTGTTAGGAGGTAGCGGCAATTTAGCGAATATACAGACGGGAGCTATGGACATGGCCACTGAACAATTACGAGTAGAAGGAGTCAGCCGCGAAACGTTTAAGGCATTCTTGGACATTGTGGCAGGCAAGACTGTTGCTCAAGCGCTGGCAGTTCATGAGTTTGAGCAAGAATTGTTCGATGAAATCACGAGTGAACTTGATGCTCGTTCATTACAGCGACGCACAGAGCAAGGTTTTGATGAAATAGCGTTTATTTATCAATTGGCTAAAAATCCCGAAATCAGGCAACAAATTACCCAAGAGTACGGGTTAAAGACTGGGGATGAGATTAAGCAACAAGTTCAAACCCTCACTACTGCTGCAACTGTTGGTTTTGACCCAAAAGCATTTTTAGACGAATTAGGAGTGCCGACATCAGAAAAAAAGTCTACACGACCTGCGACGATTCAGGATCTGAAAAATTTGACACGCTCTTTGTTGAGCGAGAAATTCCAATCTCCAGCTTAAAATGGCGCAAGTTCTTCAAGGAGAATCTTTTCGGATTGTTAGTCATTTTTTTTCTAGTTTGTATTGGGCTGTCTGTTTATGTTCGTGTTATTAATGCACCGCCACCCCAGACAACACAAAGTATCGACGAGCTTCAACAATGAAATATCAGAAGCAAGCGATGTTGGGATTATTGGGCATGGGGTTAATCGCAAGTCCTTGGTTATCACAACTACCAGCCCAATTTAAGACTTACAACAGTGGCATTACTATTCGTGAGTCTGAAGAACTAGAACGCATTAAAGCCGAGCAAAGGGCAGCGACCGCCGACAAAATTAACTCTCTTGGAGTTACGCCCTCATTCAGTAAGTTACGAATCAGGAACTATTTAGACTCAAAAAAGCGTAACCCTAGACCTGACACTACAGGTTATTTAGAAGATGAGACAGTTTTTGTGTATGACTCAACTGGTTTATGTATTGGGCGAATTGAACAGAGGCAATGGAAATGGAAATATCGATTCAAAAATGCTTGTAAGAATTCGCCACTACTTAAAGATTCACCCAATTGATTTATGAAATATCTCACTCCAAACAAATCTAATTCACAACCGAAACCAGAATCATCACCACAAAAAGAGCCAAAAAAAGGAGGGAGTGACTACCTAGAATTATTAGCTCGGTGGATTGTGGCATTAATCTCACTGCCAGTCATCTTTATTTCACATATCATTGCCCAATTCGTTACCCCAGGCACACCCGGATACAAGCTTGTTGGTGCAATTGGTTTCTGGATTGGTACACTCCTTTCTACTGATAGCATTTGGCAGGTTTTATTTCAGGGAAAACCGATTTTTCCCTGGTTTGAAACTGAATGGATTGGCTGGCTTGGTTGGTTACAACTCTTATTGAATCCCTTATTTTGGATTAGTTTTGGCATCTCTGCACTAGTGCAAGTGATGGAAGCCCGAACCTTACGTGGTAAAGACCCACAACAGGCCAAGAACGAGTTTGAGGAATCAAAACAATACACACTCGGCAGTAAACCAAATGGGAATATCGACCTGACAGTGGCATTGTGGGGCGATTACAAAGCTGCTGGCATGAAAGAACGTCATACAGGGGGAGCGATCGCACTGTTTTTCTGGGTTTTTGATCTGACTACTACCTTCGTTGGTCGTAATCCCTTTCGCTACACGAACCCTGGTGTGATCTTGGCTTGCTTTGCTTACAACGTAGCTTCAATGATGGCTGGTGAGATTGGTTACAACATTTGGAAATTAACTAAGTAAGAGAAAAGAACATGCAGCAACAAATACCAATACTAGGAACCAAAGAAACGGCACTTTTACGTGGCGATTACCCCAGTATTGAGTATTTGGAAGCTGGAAATATCGCCTCTTGGCTACAAGAAAGACAAGACCAGTTGTTGATTCGTGCCAGAGATGAACGCAACGAGATGAATCTCGCTAAGTTCATCACATTGGCCACCGCCCTTACTGGTGCGGTTTGCTATGCTACATCTCCTCTTGCTCCAATCGGTGCGGTTGTTGCAGGGGTTGGTTATCTTTGGTCAATTGTTCAGGACTTAAACGATACCCATCAATTTGCACCCATCCCTTTTATTCGTGGTGACTTCTTTGCTTTCCTTTCTGCAATGGGTGATAGCGTCGCACGGGCTGAATATTTCGCTAACCAAAATGAAATTGCTGACTTGATGCTTCATTTGCAGCCAATGTCTAAATATGAGTTTGCTATGCTCAAGCAATCTTCTCATGTTTTATGCGAATACCTGGGTGCTGTTGGGTCAGGAAAACGATTTTACGCTTACCGTTGGTTACTTGATTGGTTTATTCAGCTACGTGGGCAGTTTCCCACCCGTGAGCAATTGTCTGGGCATTTAGCGCAAGTGACAATTGACCCACGAGTTAACTACCAACAAGTAACAGTTATTCAAGAGGCCATACAACCGCAAAATCTTGGTATCCCACAAGCTCGATTTGCTCAATTACCAAATCATGCTGTGGGAGCAAGGTTTGAAGAGGAAACAGGGCACAATGCTAAGAGTGCAGGGGAAATTTCTCCCATGCCCTCTGCTCCCATGCAAAGTGCTTCTTCCCCTCCAGTCAATACCGATATCTCCATCTACACCACTAAACCCCAAGTGCAGTATGACCTAATTGGGCATATTGCTAAGAAAGTTACCAATATGCTGTGGGTTGGTGTCCCTGGTTCTGGCAAGGGTATCACCATTAGCAATGCAATCGATGCTATTAAGCGACTGCATCCTGGCATACACATCTTTTATATTGACCCGAAAGGTGACGAGAAAGAAACCGGTTATTTCAAAGGTCGTGTTGATACTTTTAAACGAGCTAAAATCCTAGAAATGTCTCCGGTCGAAGCCGTTAAATGGGTCAAAGAATGCTTTACCGAATTTCAAAATATCTCTGGCTCCAAGCTGATTATTTTGGATGAAGGAACGGCTGTCTGTTCCAAATTTAAAAATACCAAGGGTGAAATTGGTTGGCTCAAAGACAAAATCATCTCTTACTGTTCTTGCGGCGATAGTTCCGGTTGGCATTTCTGGATTGTTGTGCAAAATCCCCATACTGACGACTTGGGCATTTCTGGCGGACTGCGATCGCAGTTAACGTCTGTAGCGTTGGTTCATCCTGATAACGTCCCAGCTTACAACGCCATGATTGCCACTCAACTCATCCCCAGCGATCGCAAGATTACCTCAACCCAAGTAATGGAGATTGCTGCACAATCACCAGTCGGTCGAGCAGTTTATTACGGCGGCATCAATGAATGGATACCAATGCCTCTGTTAAAGAATTTCTCTGGTTATGACCGGGATACCAAAAACTTTATTGACTCTGCACCAAGTAATAAGCAAACCTCTCAAGCTGAAACTAAAGAGTCAAGCACACCAACAACCCAAGCTCAACAGATGTTGGCGCTTTTGGAGAAAACGAAAGCCAGTTCCATTGATGAGTTTATCCAAACCGAGTTGAAATTAGACGGAGTTCCACCAGAGCTGATCCGAAAAGGAATTGAAAAATTACTCCAAAATTCTCCAATTAAATATAAGTTCAATGCTTGGAATAATGAAAACTGAGAATTTATATCAGGAGAAAGATATCCAACCGAGTGTTTCATCAAAAATTTCAAGCCGCTTTGATAATAACCCATTTCGAGTTTTTGATATTCTTTAGGTATTTGTCAGCATACCGGAAAGCTGCTGCCTTATTGTATTTTGCTATATTCAGTGCTTGTAACAATACGGGTAAAGGAATTACCACTTGTGTGAGCTTTTCGGCTAATATTACTGACTCTTCTTCTGTTGCTGCTACTATCGCTTCTAACGGTTCAAATTTTATTTGCTTATTTATACGGTTATCTAGCATTGTAGTATCAGCCATAAATCCACCTTCAAAACTTGTATAATGCAGTTTTACTGAAAGGCAGCAAGAATGAATCCGTGTTTGTGCGGGACTTATTAATTAGCTAACTTCATAAATCCGCACAATTGCCGTAGCGAGCGCATTTTGATTAAAAATCTCGTCCGCCATCTTTTTCCAAGATTGAAATTAATTCAAACACTCGCATATTTTCTCCCGTCCAAACTTGATCTAGTAACCGCAAATTTTCAAGAGTTAAGTCGCTCTGTTTCACTATCGATACATTTGCTTTGCCCAGTGCCATCAACAAATCTTCAAATACCACTAAGCCATTAAACTCCAAACCTTGAATCTCGGCTGATGCTAAGGCTGACAATCGCTCACCACAAATCTCAATCATGAACCAATCACAAAAATCTTTTTCCAGCAATGGATGACGACCACCGATCCCTTGCATCAGCCATAGACCATAGATACTGGCTGTCGCATCATCCATTGTGGCTAAACGTTTAGCTGCCACCCTCCCAAGATTCTCAAAAAATCGCACACCTAAAGCTTTTTCTAACATCTGCATTGACTCTGGTAGTGCATGAGCTACAACAGAAATTTGGCTATTTTCTAGTTGTTTATAATGATAATTTTCTAAATATTCATTTGCCTCATTTGATGCCAACATCCTACCATCTGGGTGTAAGTTGAAATCAACCCCTGGCTTGAAACCTCCTTGAACTAGTTTTTGAGTCATGCTTGTCGATACATCTTTTACGGCTTGTTGATAACTTTCTTTACCTACGTATTCTTGCAAGAACCAAACAAAATTTGCATACTCTACTTGCACGAGAGCTTCTTTGAGAATTATTGTCTCATCCTCTAATTGTGCTATGGTTAGGATTTTTTGAATTCCTTGCAGATTCTGACAAGAAATCGCTTCTATCAACTGCTGTTTTAGGAGTTCATTTTGCTCTTTCATTTATTCCTTGACTATCCGTATCATACTTTTTGTGAAATGGTATTAGTTGACCCTGCTGGAGAATGAACCGAATTCCGGCAATTGGTTCAACCTTTTCATACTTAAACTCTTGATGACGTGAACGTGGAACTGCGATCGCAAATACTACAGCACAAACAAAGAAACTGACTGCGTTAACGAATAATGTATTGACAGTTCCAATCTAGCTAATTAACCTTATACTCTTCTCGAAAAGCCACTACCCAGATCAGGTTAGGTATTGTCATTGCCGCTATTAACTGCTATATCAAAATGCAACACGTCTTCACGATCGCCCAGCTTTGTATAAAGTTTAATGGCTGGATCATCACCAATATCCGCTTGGACGAAAATGACATAAGCTCCATAAGCTGCTGCTACTTCCTTTAGCTTCTGAATTAATGCCGTTGCGATCCCCTGCCGTCGGTGTGCGGGGGCAACAGCGAGATCGTAGATGTAAATCTCACTGCGCTCCTGCTCGAACTTTTTAAGCTCTTATGCAGTAAGACCGCCAACGACCTCACTTTCTTTCAATGCAGTGATCACAATAAAGTAGTCAGTATCGAGCAGTTGCCGCAGGTAGTCTGCGCTAGGTCGGGAAATACTTTGTCGCCACTAATATCAAAATAGTTACCCGTTTCTAAATCCACAAAAAACATCCCTGGCTTGAGGAAGCTGTAGCGAGCCATCAATGCATTAATTTGAGATTTTATTTGTAGTATTTCCTCACTCACCTAAAGGAACTACCCCAGTAAACATAGAAGCTTTACGCTTCGTTGGCTCTCTCTAGGTCGATGGATTGTGCCGCTTGACGAAACGATGCTATCGACGTGAGGCGATTGGAAGGACAGTCCCACAGAATGTATTTGAAGCAATCAGGAATATCTACCATTCGCAGCGTTTTTGCACTTCTAAGCAAATGAATATTTTGATTGTGGCAAGCTTGGAGGTTGTAATTGGGGATTCTGTCGCAAAGATGATGAATGTTATGGTAGCCGATATCGGCGGAAAACCACTTTAAAACGGTGGGTAACTTCAGATAACTGCTGCCCTTAATTGCTCCTTCAAGATAGTCCCACCCTTCAGTTTTGTGGGCGTAAGAGCCATCAAAGTTGTGCTGAACAAAGAAGACGCAGATGAGGATTGCCGCAGCACAAGTTAGCGTGATTGAGTAAACGCTCACGAAAAAACCAAATCCAAGTAAATACCCCAGAAAAATCCAGATGCCGACTACACAAATGTTATTGAACAACAGATGCCAAAATTCAGCCGCAGTGTACCAATTTCTAGACTTATGAGAGGAGATGATTCGAGGTAAATCCATAAAAGGATCTTGCTGCAAGCAAGTCAGTAGATGAGTGATAAAATCATATATTCCGGCAATCAGGGCGAGTCTTGGCTTAATCGCCACATAGAAAAAACCTCCCGGAAAGATCATGAATGGGTGCCTCAGTAATTCATAACGCCTTTGGGCAGATGGACTAAGGCGAGCAAACTCCTCAGTAGAGAGTAATGCACTAGGACCGCGATAGCGTTGCCAATCACCGTTGGTTTTGTGGTGATAGGCATGTCCTCTTGACCACGGATATTGAGGGATCGCGTTGATCACCCCCAGAATAAAACCGATAATTTGATTAACCCTTTTTGAACGAAAGAGTGAATAGTGTCCGCAATCATGCATTAAAGAAAAACAACGCGCTGAAAACAGCGTCATCAAAACTATAGTAGGCGCAAGCAACCAAAAACAAATAGCAGCTGCTTTGTATGCTAAAAACCATAAAACCACATAAGGCACAACCGTATTCAGAATTTGACAAGTTGCCCGCAAGTCCTTGCTGTTCATGTAAGGACTCAGGACAAAATCCGACTTTTTCACTGCGGTTTCCATTAAATAAAACTTTCTCCTAGCGGCTGAAGTTCTTTTTGGGGTAAGTTGAAATAACTGGTAGCATTGACTTGACAGCGCCGCCTAATGTAGGATAGCGCACCTCGTACAAACGGAGATAGTCGGAATTTGTGAGTCCCATGTAATAATCTATCGCCGCATTTTGGTAGCGAGTAGGTTTCGGAATCTTGCTTGATTGTGCTTTGAGTATTGAGGAATAAACTAAGTATTAGGGCATTAAGCTTGGTTGAAATTCTGACCAACGCTTGCAAACTTGTTCGTAGCAATCGGGTGGAGTAATTTTTAATTGGTGTAAAAAAGTAACCTCAATCTGAGGTTCAACTTTTAGCACCAGAAGAATATCTTGATGGGGATTGTATGTTGCGACTGCTGGGAAAATGGATGAGATTATAGATGAGTTAAGTGATTGTGATCGCAAGTAAAACCCAATCAGATCCCAGGGGAGAAATTGGAGAGTAAAGGGAACTGTATCAAAGTTTGTAATTGTTGACTGAGTAACTTTAGTATCCACATCACAAATAACAATTCCCCGCCCAAATGACTGAAATCCCTTCCATCCTGTGTAACCGATTACCAGCAGATTATTATGAATAAAACTATTTTGCCAGTAGCCAAAATTTCCTTGCCAGACACTATTGGATGGTCGCATTGACTTCCTCCCGTAGCAGCAATGGCTTAATGCGAACCTGCTCAAGCTCCCGTCCAATCAATACTAATTGCGTTTGATGGGGTTCCTGGGGTTGCCAAAGACGGTCATAAAAGTAGTCAAATCGATTACCAACACCCTGTAGTACTAGACGGATAGCTTTCTTTGGAACTGCTACAAATCCCTTAATTCGATAATTCATAATTTATAATTCATAATTACATTTTGTGATGGGGATTTAGCTAGGCTTCAATTTTTTCTGCCTCTAGAAGTAGGGAACTTAAACCCCCAAACTTAGTTAAAATCCAAATATTGATAAATAGCTGCGATCGCTACCTAACCAAGCTTGAGGGATTTTGGTTAGCAAAGTTTCTGTCCATGAATTCTGTGCTTCCATTTGCGCGCACAGCCCGGAACATTCCAAATCGACATAACCCTACACCAAACGCCAAACGCATCAGTAAAAGCGTCGGTACCTCGCGCACAGACTTGATGAAACCAGACAGCCCAAAACGCACTAATCCCTCTGGTCGAGCCACTCCTTGCCAAATCGAATCGAACCAAGAAGGAAGGGTTTCTTGCGTCCAGTCTGCCGTAATTACCTCCCCTTCAACCAATTCTGTTCCTGCCAAAAGCTCGGAAAAACCTTCAATGCTCGAAAAAGCTGGATGAGACCACTGATCGAGGAGTTGGCGCATTACTCGTTTCTCCCAAAAATTTAGCGGCTTTTGGCGGTCATCCCTCTGATTCCAGTCAGCTACAACCAACATTCCACCAGGCTTTAGCACCCGCATTAATTCTCTAGCAAAAATGGTTTTATCTGGCATGTGGGGGCCTGCTTCGATTGACCAGACCACATCAAAACTGGCATCTGCAAACGACAATGCCATTGCATCATCAACCGCAAACTGGGCATTTAGCCCAAAGGGTGTTAATTCCTGGGCGCGTTTCACCTGAATAGGACTGATGGTAATCCCTGTGACAGCAAACCCATAATCTCGCGCTAAAATCCGACTACTGCCGCCAATACCACAGCCAACATCTAAGACGGTAGCACCAGGGGGTAATTTTTCTATTCCACCCCATTTGACCATTTCATGTACAAAGTCAGATTTAGCAGCCAGAAAATCTTTTCGTCGTGGCGGTGAACCGTAGTGACCAAGGTGAATGTGTTCTCCCCAATAAAACTCAACGATCCCGTCAAGTGTCCATTGATCGTAGGAATTGGCAACTGTGGATGAGGATTGATACTTGCGGGCAGTTAGGAAATAAGCCGCAATTCCAATTACTAATAGCAGAAAAAAAACAATTACAGAATATAATAAACTTGGCATTTTTTTGAACGCTCTTGTACACCTATTTGAGTCGATCCAACGGTTTACTCATTGCTGCTCGTCCTGAATCAGAGGAGTGATGTCGTAACTGCCCACGGTCGGCAATCGCAATATAAATCATCCGATACATCGAAAATGCAATATTTTGAACATCTTGAATAATTTTCCCTTGCAGTAGACTGGGCTTGTGTTTGCCTTGAGGAAGAGCCGTTTGTTTAACAAAGGGATGAATAGCAGTAGCAATCTTCCCAGTTCGGTGAAGATAGAATTTCGGCATGATAATTAACTGAACTATTAATTTAGTAACTTAGCAATTCCTATGCGTGATTGGGAAGAGTTTTTTGTTGCTGTGACTATATTTCAAGTGATACTCTCATCCTGGAGTGCCGATCGCGATCGCTGGATCTCAAGACACAATTTCTACCGAAAATTAACCGCTTACCCTCTCATAGAAAGTCGTAATCTGTAGCGTCTTGATATATGGGACTATGAGAACGTAAAGCTGAGTAGTTGTATAAACCTTCATAAAAATACTTATCTGTGCCTCGCAGATGTACAAAATTTACAAGTCAACTTCGGCGGGCATTCTGACTCACAAGGCAAGCCTTGTTTACAGCTGCGGGACAGCGCCGGATTTACACCGGACTTTCCCCGTTTCCTCTAGCGACTGTTCCCCACTAGAACCGAGATTCATCTGAATACTAACATAACTGCGATTTGCTTGCATAAAAATCAATGGCCGGTCTATACTTGCATTTGCTATTAATCGGAACAAGTCTCATTCTTTATCAAGCGTTTATTTTCTACTCAGCGTTGCGGGGTCGTTTCTTATTGCTTAGTAGATATCTTGCAAAACTAACAAATGCCAAAATATTGGGGTGTTAATTAGCTGGGCTATTTAGGGACAGTAGTCGCGTTGAGTTCATCCCTTTTCCCTTTTCCCCTCTTGCTACTACCTTGTGTCACCTTCGCTTCTGACTCTTCCTTATTGGAGTTGACCATTTTCACCAAGTGCTGATTTAGATAACTCTGCGCTGAGATATACAGACTTTCCCAAATCTCTTGATTGCGGCTGATTTTTGTTCCTACTGTATTTCCTGCTGTTTTCTCTGACACTAAGTATTTACGGAAATAGTTCGTCCACAGGTGTTGCAGAAAATCTTCGGCGAATTCGTTAAACGGCAGAATCCATTTGTAGTCCTTATCCAGAAATACCCGATAAGATGCAATTATCGGTAGTGCCAGGTCAGTTGGCGCACCAAACCCGAATGAATACTTGCTGTCCGGCAACAACGTTGTTTTACGTATATCTATTGATGCTAAATCGTTCACACCCTTTCTTCTGGGGTTGCTGATATGTTCTTGGATTATTTCGTACAGTCTTTGCTCTATCCACAAAGCCTGAGTCAAGAGAGGCAGTAAGGCGGTTAATCTTTCCCTTTCTGTGTCTGTGATTTGAGAGGGGATACTTGTACCTGTCGGGTGTTTGGTTCGTTTATTGCCGTCGGGGTTGTATCTGTTTCTATCTAGGCAGTTTATCAACTTCAGCAAATGGTTCACATTGCACTGGGCATTTCTGGGAGCGCTGCTTTGGTTTTGGTAATAGGCTATTCTAAATTTTCTCTCTTCTTTCTGTTCTAACTGCGCTAAATACTGCTTGATGAATTTGTAATCACCCCTAGCGTTGACTTTGGAGCGAGAATCTACTGGCGTTGTGGTATTACTTGCCAGGGCTATGTCTAGGGCTGATTCTTCAGTCAGTCCGATGTGAATCGTAACTTTTACTCTGGCTTGGGTTAGGTCATATTTGTAATTTTTCGCTTGCTCAAAGGCTAAAACTGTATGCCCACCGTTGATAATACCGTCGCTACCCCCCTCGTTAGCTTCTAAGACTTCTAGCTCCAGTTCAGTTTTGTTCTTGACAGGTTTAACAATATTAGCTGACAGAACGATTCCACTATGGCGGGAGAAGAATTTTGCAG
Organism: Nostoc sp. KVJ3; assembly: GCF_026127265.1. Classification (GTDB taxonomy): domain Bacteria; phylum Cyanobacteriota; class Cyanobacteriia; order Cyanobacteriales; family Nostocaceae; genus Nostoc. Next base: position 330,494 of record NZ_WWFG01000003.1, on the reverse strand, counting down.
GTTCGGTGGTCAGTGAGTCGAAGATTTGTCTGTAGGTCGCGCTTTTGCGGTTCGGTTCGCGGATGTTCGGTTCTAGGGGTAGGTCTGTGGGGAACGAGTCTACATGAGCAGTGGCGATGATGCAATTGGAGTTGGCTTGAATATAGTTATCTATTTTAATGTTCCAAGTCTTGGGCATAGTTTGTTTCTTGATGGAATTAAATTCTATGTTAGCGCTGCTGTAATCTTAATTATTCTCTTTCCATTGGTGACAAGTTAAGGAAAAGGAGAAATTGTCAAGGGTGATATTTGTAGTGTTCAAAAATAGTGGGAAACTCAATCTAGACAAGTAATTGAGCGATTGAGACTTAGCCATGACCACCAGCAAAAAAACCAATAGAGACCATGCCAAAAAGAAACACAGACCAATGGTGGAAGACGAAGTAATTGCAGAGCAACTGGAAAGATTACTGACACCAGCGATTACAAATCAAGAAAATTACTACCGAAAACTAGGACTCAGGGAACGGATACTGAATTTACCATTGATGATGGCTGCGGTGCTGACCTTGTTATGGAGAGATGTAGCAGGAGTCAGGGAACTGACAAGAATGTTAGCCAGAGACGGTTTTCTGTGGTGTAATCCCACAAAAGTTAGTCAACAAGCAGTATCACAGAGATTTTTGACATTTCCATCAGAATTATTTGAAAAAGTATTTAAAGATTTATTGCCTAGTTTGAGAGCGGCTTGGCATAGTAGAAATAAACGTCCATTACCAGAAAGTATTCAGTTTACATTATTAAAATTCGAGAAAATTTGGATAGTAGACGGGTCAACACTGGAGGCATTGTTTAGGAAAATACAAAGTTTAGAGGAAGCTCAAAGAGGACAATTAGCAGGAAAGATGAGTACAGTCATTGATTTAATGACCAGATTACCTGTAGAAATTTGGTTTGAAGAAAATCCTAAAGCTTCTGATACTAAACTAGAAGAAAATATCCTAAATTTAGTTAGAGCCGGAACTTTACTCTTATTAGATAGAGGTTTTTATCACTTTAACTTTTGGCATCAATTAATCGAGAATAAAGTTGACTTTATTACCAGAATAAAGAAAGGAGCAGCAATCAAAGTAGAACAGGTGTTGACAGATAGTTATGGACTGCGAGACCGGAAGATACGTCTCGGTTCTGGCACTAAAAAGACTCCGTTTATAACTTTACGTTTGATTGAAGTAAGGTCGGGAAAAACATGGCATTCTTATTTAACCAGCGTCCTAGACCCTCATGTTTTACCCCCTTATGTAGTAGCAGATTTATATCGGCGGCGTTGGCGAATTGAAGATGCTTTTAATATAGTCAAAAGACTCTTGGGGTTAAGTTATTTATGGACAGGTTCAATTAATGGAATTAAGTTACAAATTTGGGCGACGTGGTTATTTTATGCGGTTTTAGTAGATTTAGGTGATGCCGTAGCGGATGAACTCTCTCTACCCTTTGATGAAATCTCATTAGAAATGATTTATCGTGGTCTTTACCATTTTACAATGGCTCATCAAAAAGGTAACACAACAGATACTATTAAGTATTTTGCTGACCCTCAAAATCGAGATTTAGGTATTATCAAACAGAAGCGAAAACCAAACGTTAAGTTAATTGTCGCTCCTTTTCCTGATCTCCAACGAGGGTCTGACCAGTTTTTTTTCAGCGATTCTCTCAAAGCCTCTTGACAAAAGACTTACAGCTTTAACTTGTCACCAATGTTCTCTTTCTTAAATCAGAATAAGCTACCAAAGTAGCCAAATAATAAACATCTCAAATCTATCTCTATTAAACCTGTTATTATATCATGGTGAGCATTTTATCTAATTTTGATTAGTTTAGAGATAATATACCTTCTTTGGCTCTTAGTACAGGAACTTATCCACCTATTTCAATAATTCAGTTATTTCTTTTAATACTTGAGTAATTTCCGGTTTCTGAGAACTAATCACATCATTTGGTAAATGCTTGTGATGCGGAAAGGTAGAGATATCAGGAAAATGCGGCGTACTATCATAACGGAAAACCAGGCAATTTCGTTCATCCTGAAAATGGTAGCGATAATCAAGAAATTTCAACTGATTGTCTGTGATTACTATAGCTTCGTTAATTTCTAATAAGTGTGTTTGAGCGAAACGCAATCTAATTCTTAAATTAGCCCGAAGGGATGTTAAAATTTCTTCTTCATAACGTTCTACATAAAGATTTGGGCATTGAACAATTGCTTGTTCTACTTGATCGAGATAATCAGATAGAATGTTAAGCGGCATAGTTCAATCTTTGCTCTATTTCTTGACGCAAAACCAGATAATGGCGGTAATCGTTTGCCCATTCTATAAATAGAGCATCATCTGATAATGTTCCCTGGTTATACTGATAAAAAAAATCTTCAGAGTCTATTTTTTGCTGGTTTTCATACACACTGAGTCGCTTGGCAACGGCAACCAAAGCATCTAAAGATGATGTATATTGAATGGTCTGTTTACGCATTTTATCTTTACTTCAAAATCATCATATTTTGATTATAAGTGAGCGCCACTCCAAAATCTCCTCATCGAGCGCTATTAAAATTAGGCAATTTCTCATCAAATGATAGCTATTGTGGCGTTCCTGTATCGTCACTGCTACTGCTTCACTTACTTTCGTGCGATGGCGTAACCGCTTTTCCCGGTGGCGTTCGTCGAACACGAGTGCGTCTCGTAGAGAAGACCTGTCGAACGCGAGTGCGTTCCGCAGGAAAGGCATTGCCTCTCGTACCACTTCGTGGAAGCAAGCTACGCGTTAGCGTCTCTGAAAGAGAAGAGAAGGTATCGCTCAAAACCATGAGGCAAAAATCACCCAGCGATATCCTTCCCACTCTTGTAGTTCATCGCTCTGGGTTTCCTCTTGCCTATAGGGACTATTTTCGATTGCTTGGGAGGTTGAGGAGGACGGCATTTTTCACAGTAGAGCGGTCGCACACCAAAGGTTTCTCGTTGTGTGGGTTGTTCGCACTGCTTACACACAAAGTTGAAAACGCGAGTATGAATTTCCCGCTTGTGCGCTCTGACGGTGTACTCTCGGACTTCAATAGTTTTGCTGGGCATCGGTTCTTTCTTTGGTGTTCTATTTATAAGGATAGTTTCTAGATAGCAATATATTCATACACCATTTGATTGAAACAGGGGCAATCTGATGGTTTTTGGTCGGGGACTAAGCAGAGGCTATGCTGCTAGAAAGTGCGGGTACGCGATCGCACTCCTGAGTGCCGCAATTGGAGGCATCTAAAAAGGCAGTGGCGACTGCTTTTAGTCTTTGAATTAGCGAGTTCGACTTATATAAATGAAACTAGAGTCCAATAACCCTTAGTTAGTCTTAATTAAGAAGATAATCTTTAATCTTGTTTTGATGAGAGCGCAAAATTTTTAAACCTTGATGTTCAGTTTTACGAATTGTCTCCAGACTTTGATTTAGGCGTTTTGCAACTTGACTCAAAGTCAATTCCTGATTATCTTCCAATCCAAAACGTAGAGTCAATACTTCTCGTTGCCTTGGCTTAAGCAATGCCAGCAACTCGCTCAAGTCCTGGTGTAAAAGCTCTTGAGTAATTTGCTCATCTAGGGAAATGCTATCCATCGGCAAAATATCGACTAGTTCACTTTCACCCTCATCTCCCACTCGCATTTCTAATGAAACTGGAGACTTGGAAACCTGAAGGTAATCTCTTATTTGGCTTGGCAATAGATTCAACGATTCGGCAATTTCTGCTACAACTGGAGGACGACCCAAAGACTGAGACAGTTGCTGCTGTATTCTCCTGATTTTGTTTAACTTTTCGTTGATATGAATTGGTAAACGAATAGTGCGAGACTTATCTGCTATAGCACGTGTTATTGACTGGGTAATCCACCAATAAGTATAGGTTGATAGTTTGTAGCCTTTGTTAGGGTCAAACTTTTCGATTCCTCGTTGCAGTCCCAGTGCCCCTTCTTGGAGCAAGTCGAGAAAATCTAAATTGTGGTTCTGGTATTTTTTGGCAACAGAAACCACCAATCGTAGGTTAGCTGTCACCATTTTATGTTTAGCTTTTTGACCTTGTTGAACGATTGACTGTACTTCAGCTTCGGTTTGCCCAAGCGAGGTAGCTAATTCTCTTGTGGTTGGTTCTCGCTTTAATTGAAGTGCAAGGCTTGAGCGCTGTTCTTCAATCGCCATCATCTGCTGCACAAGCCTAGCATTTGTAATTTCTTGCTCAGGAGTTAGCAGAGGGTAGCGTCCGATTTCTTTGAGGTAGGAACGAACTAAGTCCGTAGTTGGATTGGGCATACTTTCAATTAATTGTGACGACTACTTTTATTTTTCGTTTGAATAGAAATTTTTATTTCAAGAATTAGCTAGCAAATTAAATCTTAACCATAGACTTAACCCAATTTTTATCTTTGGAAAGCAAGTTTATAACTATAATACTTGAAATCTAAAAATAGGTAAATATTAAAAGCTGTTTTATTTGACAATTAAGCTTTAAAGCAACAGACTGGAGTTTAGACTAAGCAATGGAAAATGACCCAGCAGGGCTGAGTTAATCAGAGACTTAGCAAAAGTATGAAGAATCTTGGGTATTAAACAGCAACAGATGGTTCTTTAGGTGGTCGTGCTACTGTTTTTTTAACAATGGGACATCGGTTTTTACGGTGACGCTTCTTTCCTTGTTGCCAACCGGGAGACTTTCCGCGAGGTTTGGGTGCAGAGGTGGGAGTACCAATGGCCGCAAAAACTCCACCTATAGCTTGAGCAACTCTTCCAGGGGTCAATTTATCTAGAGACTTCTGCCAAGGTAAAGGATTGTCAGTAACGATATCGCGGGCTAACCACAATTCCCAAGTCATCAGAGGCATGAGGTCACTCCACCGTTCACTTTGCTTAGGAGTACCAAAGTTTGGTACAGTCCAATGTAGACGCTGCTTCAAAAAGCGATACCAGTGGTCAATGGTAAAGCGACGCAAGTAAAGACACCAAACTTCTTCTAAGGGTGGCATTTCTTCTCCTACCCAAGCCAACCACAAAGGTTTGGACACTCTCATGTTACCTTGCGCGTCCAGACGTTCAACTCTGATGATTAACATTGGACGTGTAGCAGCCTGACGGAAGTGTAAATCTTTCCACAAGCTCACACGCACACGTCCTAATTTTGGGTCATTTATTTCTAATACAGATGTTGCTTCATTCCATGTTGTGGGCTCATTCAGTTTAAATTTATCACCATGCTTTTTAGGTCGCCCCTTTCCCGAATAAGCTTTTGGTTCACCCCATAAACACAGATTTGAACGCAACCGAACGAGAATATCTGCTGGAATATTCGCAGTTTTTAAGATAAAAGGCGCACAACCATATTCACTATCCCAAACTGAAATCGGTCTGGTAGGCAAATATTTACACACCTGTTTGAGTTGCCAAATTGCTTTCCCAATAGGACTTTCGGCACTTGTGATCCGTTCATGTCTTAATGGTAATGCCCAACTTCCCTCATTTTCAGGTATCCAGGCAATTGTGCTATATCCTTGACCAATGGTAATCGGTTTATTTCCTGCTATGGATGTGCCACTATGCTCATAAGTTCGCTCTTGCAACCTGACGGCATCTGGGCGTGACCAGTTTGTGTGATCTCCTGCTAACAATGGTCGTCCCTCTGCGGGGATTTGTTTGATATATAGCTGCATCAATTTCTGTCGCTGTGGCCTACTATCTTGTAGTGCCTCATAGATACTTGGCCACTTCCTTCTAAATACTGGCGATAGGGACAATTCTGCTAGGCAATAAACATTTCTAGTTAGCAATATGGCATCTGTCAACTCAAAAGTTGCATCGTGTGCTCTGCCTAAATATTTGTAGACTGCTTGACGGAATTCTTCTAATCTGGCACGTTTCATCTTGGCATCTGAGTAATGGTAGTTCGTTTCTCAGCTTCTGCCAAAAGGGGGCCTGTATTCAATCAGACACCCCTTTTCTTCTTGCTTATTATATGATAATGATAATCGAATAAGGGGGGTGGGAGAGAAACGAGCGTCGCTCGTTTCTCTCCCACCCTTTTCATGATTATCATTATTGTATTATTTTCTGAGCAGGTATACTACACAATAATTGTTAAAGGTCAGGATGCTTTAAGGCTGACAAGATAATATTTTTAACCTCTAATTCCTTTTGATTTGCGTTCTCTCATATCGCTTTTAGTCTAAACTCCAGAACAGAGAAGTTTGACTAAATTAAATCAAAGAGACGCTACGCTAAATTTAGAGTGAAGTCCTCTCTTGAAGAGAGGAGACGTTCAAATTCGCTTCATATTTGGACAAGGCTCAAAGACGCTTTGCGTAAATCAATTGAAAATTACAAATACTTAGTTGATAAATAATCATGGATATGCAATCTCTGCTCACTTTGACAATAGTAGCTATCTTTTGGGCATTCGTTACTCTCGTCATGTTCCAGTTCATTAACGGACTATTTGTATCGGCTGCTTATGCTAGTAATGTGGTTTCGGTTGGCAATCTAAATATAGCGGCTTCTACAATTCCATCAGTATCAGAAAGAATCACACCACAACAAGTTCAGACTTTTGAAAAATTGCCAGATCCTTGGATGTTAGAGGATGAAGTTGTTCATCGTACCAGTAACGAAGCAGTTATTATCTCATTCCCTATATTAAGATTACTGCCTCCAGTTAAAGAAGTTTCACCACAACCAAAACGTACTACTCGTTCAAATAAAGCTAACAATGCTGCCAACAAGTCACTGAAAACTAAACAGGCTGATGTAAAGTCTTCAGGCAAGCGCAAGCCAGGTAGACCGCGTAAAACTGCTTAATTCGCTTTTTAATTCTCGTCCGCTCACCGAAGAATAAATATCTGAAGCTTTAAAAGTTTAAATGAGGCAAGTAATTGCCTCATTTATTAATAAGAGAAAGGCTTCGCCATAGCAAGAGTGAAAAAATAATATTGTCAGTAATGCAATGGTACAGCAACTTTTCACCCAAGGTTTTCTGTTCGACTTCCAAACAATATTAGATTATGGGCAATCAATATTAAGTGTCGCTCAAGAGCTTTTGAAACCACTACTTGAAAATCGCCTCCTGAACACGAAAACTGTTCAAGCCCAAATGAATCGCCACTTTCACGGTACTGCGGCAGAAGGCACATGGCAGTGGAAAGATGCTTACGAAGCTGTGGAAGTGGCGCAAATATTATATCTGCGTCAAAAAGGTTACAAGCTTTTATTAGAGCCGTCGCTAACAGTATTATTGGAATTAGAGAAGTTAGTAGCCCTCTGCCCAACGCATACTCGCCGTAGTGAAGAGTCAGTACAGCTTCAGCAATTCTCGACACCGTTACCATTGGCTTATCTGGTAGCCAAAGCAGCATTTATAAAGGCTGATGATTTGATTCTGGAGCCAAGTGCTGGAACTGGTTTGTTAGCACAAATGGCTAAACTGCACAGTGCAAGTCTGATGCTCAACGAGCTTGCACCCGATAGATCGAAGATTCTGCGTCGGTTGTTTCCCGGCACTCCACTATTTGGGGTCAACGCAGAACAGATTAACGACTATTTGGTTGGCAAGACTCAGCCCTCAGTTGTGCTGATGAATCCACCGTTTTCGTCATCCCCGAAAATCAACAGTCGCAACCCCGACGCAACAAAGAGCCACATCAACTCGGCATTGCAAAGACTGGCTGACGGTGGACGATTGGTAACAATCACAGCCAACTGGTTCTCTCCCAATAATCCTACTTGGCGAGAGACTTTTGTTAAGTGGCACTCGGAAGCACGAGTTTTAATGTCGGTCGGGGTTAACGGCAAGGTGTACTCAAAACATGGTACACAAATCGACACTAGAATCACAGTAATTGACAAGGTTCCGGCTGATAATCCTGGCGACATCCCCTGTATTTCCGAAACTTTGGACTTGCCCGAACTGCTAGCGTTGATTGAGCATTTGCCACAGCGATCTCCGTGGGAACGCTCAGAAAAAGTTAAAACTGCTGCGAAGGCAAAAGTTGTTCAATTGCCATTCCGTACTACAGTTGCACAACCAGAAACAGTTTCCTCTCTTCCAGACGATGTAGTAGTGTTGGAATATGAAGTTGTCGAATGGTCTGCTACAGAAGGACTTAAAGATACTTTATATGAAACCTATCGCCCACAGCGAATCCGAATCAAAGACGCTTTACCTCATCCCTCACTGCTTTGTGAGAGTGCAGCCCTCGCACTTGTCTCGCCGCCAGCGCCAACCTATAAACCACATCTTCCACAAAACATTGTCACACAAGGCTTGTTGTCAGAGGCACAACTTGAGAGCGTGATTTACGCTGGTCAAGCGCACTGTGAATTCCTGTCTGGGTCTTATATTATGGATGATTCTTGGGATAATGTGACTGTAGCAGCACAAAGCGAAGAAAATGCGGTAAAATTTCGTCGTGGCTGGTTCTTAGGCGATGGGACGGGTGCTGGTAAGGGTAGACAATGTGCAGGAATCATCCTCGACAACTGGTGTCAGGAACGAAGAAAAGCAATCTGGGTATCCAAAAGTTCTGCCTTAATTGAAGATGCCCGTAGAGACTGGTGTGCGCTCGGAGGTCGTGAAAAAGATATTATCGACCTGGGCAACATCAAACTTGGCGACCCCATCCCTTTCACCCAAGGTATTTTGTTCTGCACCTACTCAACCCTACGTTCTCAAAAGAACGGTAAAAGTCGGCTTAAGCAAATCGTTGAATGGGCAGGTAAAGAGTTTGAGGGTGCTATCTCCTTTGACGAGTGCCACAGCATGGGCAATGCAATGGCACAAGAGGGCAAACTGGGCATGGTTGCAGCATCCCAGCAAGGCATTGTTGGGCTGCGGTTGCAAAATGCTTTACCGCAGGCACGAGTTGTCTACGTTTCTGCAACTGGAGCGACGAAGGTTTCCAACCTATCTTACGCAAATCGTCTAGGGCTTTGGCAGACTGGGGATTTCCCGTTTACCTCCCGTGAGGATTTTGTGGAATCCATTGAGGGCGGTGGTATCGCCGCGATGGAGATTGTGGCTAGAGATTTGAAAGCACTCGGTCTGTATTTGGCGCGGAGTCTTTCATTCGAGGGAGTTGAGTACCAGACTCTCGAAATTGAGTTAACGCCGACGCAGGAACGGAGTTATAACAGCTATTCTGATGCTTTTCAAGTTATTCACCATAATTTAGACAAAGCCCTGGAAGCTTGTAATATCTCTGGTTCCAAGACTTACAACCGTGCTGCAAAGATGAGCGCGGTGTCTCAGTTCGAGTCGCATAAGCAAAGATTCTTCAACCATCTGTTGACTGGGATGAAATGCCCCACCCTGATCAAAGCGATTGAGCAGGATCTAGCCCAAGGTCTTGCAGTTGTCATTCAAATAGTTTCGACTAATGAAGAACTTTTGAAACGACGACTTGATGAAGTTCCGGCTTCCGAATGGAAGGATCTCAATCTTGACCTGACTCCACGGGAATATGTTATGGATTACTTGATGAGTGCTTTCCCTGTTCATCTGCATTCCATTCATTCTGGCGTTGATGGAGAAGAAAGATCCGAGCCAGTCTTTGACGCTGATGGTTCTCCAGTTATTTCCCAAGAAGCCGTAACTTTGAGAGATGCCTTAGTCGATAAGTTAGCAAGTCTTGATCCAATTCCTGGCGCATTAGAACAATTGCTATGGCACTTTGGTCACAAGCAAGTGGCTGAAGTAACTGGTCGCAGCAAGCGAGTTCTGAAAGATGATTCGGGGCGTTTGTTCGTTGATTCACGGGGTAGTGGCGCGAATATTGCTGAAACTTCTGCGTTTATGCAGGGAGACAAGCAAATCCTCATCTTCTCTGATGCAGGCGGCACGGGTCGTAGCTATCACGCTGACCTCAACGCTGTGAATAGGAGACGGCGATCGCACTACCTGCTTGAAGCCGGCTGGAGAGCAGACAACGCAATTCAAGGACTTGGGCGATCGCATCGCACAAACCAAGCATCAGCACCTATTTTCCGACCTGTAACCACTAATGTCATAGGTGAACGCCGCTTTATCTCAACCATTGCTCGAAGGCTGGATAGCTTGGGCGCACTCACAAGGGGGCAAAGGCAAACCGGAGGTAATGGGATATTTGAAGCTAAAGATAATCTGGAGTCGAACTATGCAGAGTACGCACTATACGAGTTGTTTAAGCAGATTTTCCAAGGTCGATTTTATAAAGTGCCTTTAGGAAAGTTCGAGCAAATGACGGGACTTAGCTTAACCTCTCATGAAGGCGGGATGAAAATCGACTTGCCCCCATTGCGGCAGTTACTCAATCGACTGCTGGCTTTACGCATTGATATGCAAAACATCATTTTCGAGCGATTTGAATTGTTGCTAAGTCAGCAGATTGAAGCAGCGATCGCTAATGGGGTCTATGAGATGGGTGTGGAAACTTTACGGGCTGAACGGTTTAGTGTTGAGAGCCAGGAAGCTGTCTATACTCACCCTGCCACAGGTAGCGTCACCAACTACCTCAAAATTGAGCGAGTTCAGAAGAACAACATCAGAACGGCTCAAGAGATGGTTGAGTTTGCTGCCAAGTACCAAGGGCGATTCATGGTGAATGAGAAAGGTAGTGCGGCGGTAACAATTCCAACGCATAGTATATTCGATGCGGAAGGTGGTGTTGTGCCAAGGGTTTTGCTCGTCCGTCCACAAAAAGAAACTCGTGTCATAGTGGAACAACTGAATTCTTCCACTTGGCGGCAGGTTTCGGCTGATACCTTTACTGCGGCATGGTCTACTGAAGTAGACGCATTGCCCAAGTTCACAACCGATTACCTGCATTTGGTAACTGGTATTCTCTTACCCATCTGGAAAATACTGCCACAGCACAATAGCCGAGTATTCCGGTTGCAAACCAGCGATGGACAAAAGATTCTCGGTCGGGTGGTGAATGCTCACGACATTCAAACCGTGCGCGAACAACTTGGACTCAAGAACAAGCTGTTAAGCACACAGGAGTTAGTCTCTTTAGTGCTAAACGAAGGCTATTCCCAGCAGTTACCGGGTGGCGTTACTTTACGGCGTTCTTATATTGCCACAGAACCTCGCATAGAACTGGTTAATGCTATCTCACTGGCAGAGCGACTGGTAGCTATTGGGTGTTTCACCGAGATCATTAACTGGCAAAAGCGCGTATTCATTCCGGTTTCAGACAAAGCACCAGCTATTCTAGCGGCTGTGATTGAAATCTTGGGATAAGTCAAAAGCTGATGTATCTAATAAATACATCAGCTTATTTTTCGCTCAAACAATAGTGTGTTTTTATTGTACAAAATGAAGGTAATTATACGTAATAGCTCTGACGTGGAATACCTAGAATGTAGAAAAATGAAGAGTCACAATAGCAGTGACGAGCGTATGCTTTGGCAAGTAGGATAGATTTTGGGGTGCTTCACCAGATAAGGAGAAACTAAGCAGTATATGTTTAAGGGCGTTCAAGCTATATTTTTTTCGTAGATGATGTTGTTGCAGCTGCTCAATGGTATGGCGAGCTTTTAAATATACCAATGAATTACTTTTATATAGAAAATGAAATACGGGGAGCATTGATTGATGTTGGCGGCGTTGAGATGTTTTTCCATCTGGCAGATGAAAAAATGCGTCCGGGGAACGCAGGTCAAGTAGCGTATTGGCGTGTAGACAACTTTGAGCAAGCATTAGATTATGCCCAAAAGCATGGTGCAAGGCTTTATCGAGGCCCTTTGGTAATTGAGGGACAGCAAGCAATTTGTCAAATGTGGGACCCATTTGGAAATCTTTTTGGTATGCAGGGTAAAACCTGGGTCTAAGACAGGTGAAAGAAGTTAACAAAAGGTCAAGTAAGAAAAATCGGTGCTACAAAACTTACTAGCTGATGCTAATACGGTGAGCAAAGCTCACGCCAAACTTTTTGGTCTACTCAAATTTGTACAACTTATTTTTACATGATGGCTTAATCAAATAAATACTCTTGTATGTCGTTTTGTCGATGGCGGAGAATACTTATAGCTTTGACCTGGATTTGACGAATCCGTTCTCGGCTGAGGTTTAGCTGTTGCCCAATCTGAGCGAGATTGAAATGCTGATCATTCTCTAGCCCAAAGCTTAAAGTCAACACTTGACGTTGTATAGGTGTCAATGGTTCTAAGAATTTAGCTACGTCTTGCGATAGAAGTTCTTGGGTAAGGAGTTTTTCTGGTGAAGCGGCATCGCTGGCTAAAATTTCGCCCAATTCTGTTTCTTGCTCATCTCCGACTTTTTTATTTAAAGAAATAGCTGTACGAGAGGTACTGAGATATTCTCGAAGCTTATCGGGGCTGATGTTTAATGATGCAGCTATTTCTTCAGCAGTGGCATGGCGACCAAGTTTTAGAAAGCTTTCTCGCTGTACTTTCTTAATTTTGGTAAGTATTTCAGTGAGATGAACAGGCAATCTAATAGTACGCGATTGTTCTGCTATAGCGCGTGTAATCTCTTGACGAATCCACCAATAAGCGTAAGTCGATAGCTTATAGCCCCGGTTGGGATCAAACTTTTCTATACCCCTCTGTAAACCAATTGCTCCTTCTTGGATCAAATCTAGAAATTCCAAATTGCGGTTCTGGTATTTCTTGGCAACAGAAACTACTAGTCGCAGGTTAGCTGTCACCATTTTCTGTTTAGCTTTTTGACCAAGGTGTAGTGCTGCTCGGATTTGTGCTTCGGTTTTTTCAACAGCGTTGGCTAATTCTGTCATTGTTGGTTCGCGGTCTAGCTGTTGAGTTAGTTCATTTTTAGATTGCTCAATGACAATCATTTCTTGTACAAGTCTTGCATAAGCGATTTCTTCCTCTGGCTTTAATAAAGGATACTGACCAATTTCTTGCAAATAGATGCGAACCATGTCGGAACTGAGGCTGGACATACAAACTTTTCGACTTTTTTAAACCAGGGGATTTAAAAGTATAAATCAAATAGCTCAATAAATTTTTCTATTTTGAAGAACCAAAACACATCACCAATCCAGCCCTGTCTGAAGTAACCTCTGCTTCAACCTTGTGTACCTTTGTTGGTCATCAGTAGAGCGCACCGCCAAAGATATCGCTTTTTTTGCGCCAACTACGATCGCTAACTTCTTGGCACGGGTCAGCCCGGTGTAAAACAGGTTCCGGGTTAACATCATGTAGTGCTGCATATAGATTGGCAGAACTATCACCGGATATTCTGAGCCTTGGCTTTTATGAATAGAAATGCTCCAGGCAAGGGCAATTTCATTCAGGTCAGCGTAATCGTAAACCACAGTCCGCTCACCATACAGTAGTGTAACTTCCTGCTCGACAGTATCAATGGTGAGGATTATTCCCAAGTCGCCGTTGAAAACTTCGCGGTTGTAGTCATTGGTTAGCTGGATGATGCGGTCGCCCTCGCGTAACAAATTCCCACCTCTGTTAATCTCCACCTTGTTGGGGCTGGGTGGATTAATCAACTGCTGCAACACGGTATTAAGATTGCGAGTACCCACAACTCCCCGTGTCATCGGGCAAAGCACTTGGACATCAGTGGCAGGATTAAAACCTAGTCGAGGGAGCAAGTCTGTAATCAACTCGCAGATTGCTTGCACTCCATGTTCAGGCTGATGACCGCCGCCATGCCACAGACAATCAGACACAGGATTGTCAGAGATTGGCTCGATTGTGGGATAAATTCCTCGATTAATTTGGTGAGCAGCAGAGATGATTGCGCTCTGTTGAGCTTGGCGAAATACCTGAGTTAACCGCACTACTGGCACACGACCAGAATTAATCAAATCAGCGAGTATTTGACCTGGCCCACAGATGGTAACTGGTCAATATCGCCCACCAACAACAATTGAGCGCCTTCTGCTACTGCTTTAACCAAGGAGTACGCCAGAAACAAATCAAGCATTGATGCTTCATCAACGATAATTGCTGTATGGGGCAAAGGGTTTTCACTGTCGCATTTAAATCCCCTTGTCCTGGGGTCAAATTCTAACAATCGGTGTATAGTTTTTGCTTCCAGCCCAGTCATCTCACCCAAGCGTTGAGCAGCCCGTCCAGTGGGTGCAGCAAGAGCAATAGATTTACCCATTGCTTTCCACAGGCTGACAATGGTGTGAGTGGTAAAGGTCTTTCCAACGCCAGGGCCACCAGTGAGGATCATGATTTTGGAATAGGCTGCTGTTTCTACAGCTTGGCGTTGCTGTTCTGAAAGCTGAATTTTGTGACTAGCCGTGAAGCGCTCAATCCAGGCACGGACACGGGGAATATCTTGTGCAATCGGCTGGCTCAAGCGCCCAGATATCAGTTGTGCTAGGTTTTGTTCTGTATGAAAATAAGTTGGTTTGTAGCACAGCAGGGTTTGGTCTGGGATTTTCTCTCTGATTAGCTCATCTTTCAGAGCCATGTCTTTGATAGTTTGAGCCATTGCATCTTCTGTTGGCTGATGCTCTTCAGTAGTCAACAGTTTAATCACGGACTCAATTAGTTCTGGCTGTGGTAAGTAACAATGTCCATCTTCAGCAGCTTCACTCAAAGCGTGGACAAGTCCAGCACAATATCTAAACTCAGAATTAGGGGCAACTCCTAAGTTTCGAGCAATCTTATCAGCAGTTAGAAAACCAATACCGTAGATATCGACTGCTAGTTGGTACGGGTTATGGGTTACTGTGGCGATCGCTTCATCCTTATATTGCTTGTATATCTTCACAGCATAAGTGGTAGAAACGCCATGCCCTTGGAGAAACACCATCACTTCTTTGATAGCTTTCTGAGTTGACCAAGCGTTTTTAATGAGAGTGATCCGTTTTTTGGCAATACCCTGGACTTCAATTAGTCGTTCAATCTGGTTTTCGATGATGTCGAGCGTTTCTAAACCGAAGTCAGCGACGATACGCTTGGCTGTGACTGGGCCCACGCCTTTGATTAAACCACTGCCCAAATATTTCTCAATTCCGGTGAGAGTAGCTGGTTTGGTTTCTTTATAATTAACTACCTGGAACTGTGGCCCAAATTGTGGATGATCCCGCCAGAAACCAGTTAGCTGTAGAGTTTGACCGGGCTGAATATTAGCAAAGCTGCCGACAATTGTTGTCAGTTCGGTGCTACGGGGACGGGTCAGCCTTGCCACAGTGTAACCCGATTCAGCAGAGTAAAAAGTTAGGCGTTCTACGACTCCAGTGATTGTTTCGTTTTGAGGAAAGGCGCTTACTTGTTGAGGGGAAAGATTAGGGGGAGTGGACATTGCTTATGATCAGATGCCGCCCATCATTATAGTACTGGAAGTGGAGCTATTATAGTACATAAATACTAAAGTACACACCCAGTATTAGTGTTATTGAAAACTCATCTTCAAAGAATACATTGGTCAGGAGTCAGAGTTAGGAGTACGTGGTTGGAGGCGTGAATATCGGTTATGCCTTGCTACCTATTCTTCTGCAAGAAGCTTTTCTATTTCTGCGAGTAGCTTGTCAAACTTCTGTGTTTTTTTAGAGTCATCCCATACTTTAGTCTTTTTGGCTTTTGCAGATATAGCCTTGAGACGGCTTTGGTACAATGCACTTTTTTCAGACGTTGTTTTAGTTACGGCTGGCTTTATACTGGCAATACGCTCCTTAATTTGATTTAAAGATAACTTTTCAGTAATTGCTACTGTTAACAGCTCTTCCCGCTGGCTATCGTCTTTAATTCGGGCTATTTCTCTTGCTTTTGTATATTCTATTTTTCCTTGTTGAAGATATTCCAAAATATCTTTTGGAAGATTGAGTAATGGTAAGCGATTAGTACGAAAACTGTTAGGAGTAAATTTTCCTATGATGTTAAAAGCCTCTAAAACTACCTTCCACTCATCACTGTGAATAACGTTATTCGCCGACTCCCGCTCAGGGTGGGAAACTACGTGAAACAGTGAGATAACTGCTTCTCTTGACTGATTAAGTTTTAAGGATAACAAGTCTAAAATACCTTCTGTTTCCTCAAGAGGGTTTAAATCCTCTCGTTGGAGATTTTCCACAAGAGCAATTTCAAAAGTTTCTTCGTCGGAAAAATCCTTTATGATAACGGGAACTGTTTCCAACCTAGCTTCTTTGGCAGCGCGATAACGTCGTTCACCTGCAACGAGTTCATATTGATTTTGCCCTTTGGGACGAACAAGAAGTGGTTGTAACACCCCTTTTTGTCTAATTGATGCTGTAAGCGCTTCCATTGCCTCAAGATCAAAGTAGCGTCTAGGTTGTTTTGAGGGTAGATAAATAGCTGATAATGAAACTGATTCTAAAGGTGTTTCATTTTTTTGTAAAAATAATAAATCAACACCCTTTACTTTATAGGCAGGCTCAGAGCTTTTCTTATTCGTCATTGTAAAGCATCCAGACTTTTAGCAATTTTTTCTAAAACTTTTACTGTTGGATGGCTTGAACTATAAAGTGCCAAAGGCATATGTTTTTCAGAGGCATCCGCAAAGGCTATAGCAATAGGAATAGTTTCGTAAACAGGGATTTGCGCTCCTAATTGGCGGACGGAATCAAGGCTTCTATTACCTTGTGCGGTGCGGCCATCATACATGGTAGGAATGATACCGGCAACTTTAAGTTGTTGGTTTGCTCCCCTTTGAACACGAGCAAGTGTTTGGAATAGTAGCTCTGTTCCTCGAAGTGCTTTGTTATGTGTCTGAATAGGGATTAGAACATGAGTAGCCGCAACTAAGCTAATATAGCTTAATATTCCTAGACTAGGTGGACAGTCTATCAAAATAAAGTCATAGTTTTTTACTACTGGTTCTAAGGCTTGCTTCAGCTTAAAATCTCGCATATCAGCCATAACCAGTCCCAGTTCGGCACCACTCAAGTCAATATTGGATGGTGCAAGATCCATACCGTGAATGTTTTTGCTGATAGGTAAGGCATCACCATCGACAACTGCATTGTAAACTGTATCTTCCAACTCTGATGCCTCTAAACCCATAAACATCGTCAATGACCCTTGTGGGTCCATATCAACAAGTAGTACTTTATTATTTCGTTGTGCTAAATGATAACCAAGATTCATTGTAAGAGTGCTTTTTCCTACACCTCCGGCTTGGTTGAACAGTGCGATAATTCTTCGAGTCATAGTTCTTACTGATAATAAACGGTGATTTACTGTTAATCCCTGAGATTTATATAAGGGACTATCAGAAGCGAATAACGTTATTCGCCATTAGTATTTTTATTTTTAAATAAATGAAATCAAGGAAATCGGCTTCAGTATTGTTCTCCTTGCTAGACGTAAATTTTAACGAAGAGTATATTTAGAGTCATAGTACATCTTAAGTGTTGACTATAAATAAGAAAATTTCATTCTTTGTCCATGAGCAGAACGCACCTTGTTATGACTGAGATTAAGTTTTTGTGCAACCTGTTTTGCAGTTAGCTTCCCTTCACCCTCCAATCCAAACTGTAACATTAAGACTTGACGCTGGTTTAGCTTCAAGTCAGGTAACAAATTTTCCAAATCTGACCGTAAACATTTTCTTTGTCAACGTACTCTTGAGCCGAAATTCTTTCGTCGGGTAATATCTCTTGCAGTTGAGTTTCTAGCTCTTCGCCAATTCCTAACTCTAAAGAAACTAGTGGACGAAATGCGTTTAGGCATTCACTTTCTTTGTTTAGGGGATACGTTAACAGCCATACTAATTTCTGTAATTGTGGGCTTTCGTCCTAACATACAAAACAGTTCTGTGTGTGCTTTTTTAATTGGGAGCAATCTTTGAGTCATTTCTTGGAGCAGGCGAATTGTACGCCTGGTCTGCAACTGCTGCTGTAATTGCCTGCCGAATCCACCAGTATGCATATTAGAGAATTTATAGCCGCGATTCGGGTCAGACTCCCCTACAACATAAAAGTAAACCAATAACCCCTGTTGAATCAGATCCAGAAATTACAGATGATTCCAACGATATTTTTTAGCTAAGGTAAACACAACAATTCGCAATGCGCGAAACTCATTGCGAATTGTTGTGTTTACCTCACTTCTCTTGCGTGAAAGGCTGAAATCTCAGGTAATAGTCTGTCAAAGCAACCAATTTTTCGTAGATAAATTCCAAGTGGATGGATCAGAGTTTTGGCTAGAAATTTTGCAGGGAAATAAATTGGTATATAGATATTGACAGTAAATTATAAATCAAAGAGTCAACGATGATCTAATTTAATTTCTGCTGCGTTGATAAAAAAGAGTTCAAAAATTCCTATTGGGGGCTACATGGGGGCTATATATACCCCAACACTAGTTCAAGACTTTGGTGAGATTTTGACCCCTATATAGGGTTTATATAGGTGCTAAATGGGGTATATTTGACTGATTAACATTTTGTACCCCATTTAGCCCCCAAGGGGTTATGATAAGCTCTTGAGTTGGGAAAATAAAGTGAAGTTATTTTATTCTTCTTTCTCTTGCTCTTGCAAATCACTTGAACAGATAACTTTCACAAATTAAAGTTTATTACTTGGAGCAGATGTCAAACATTCACACCTTACAAAAAATTTTTCCTGCGGGTTTCGATAACGGTTACGGAAGTCTCAAACTTTTAGTCGAAGGCTTTGAAGTAGTTCGTGTCCCCAGCTATATAACCAATGCCGAGATGGAAGATGTTCCAGGACGTGTAGTTTTTAACGGTACTGCTTACACAGTTGGAGAGTCTGCTTACCGTACAGGAAATTATTTTGACCGCAACACAGACAATAATGAAAATAAAGTCAATAATGCGTTGTTGACTTTATTGGGTGCATTGGCACATCTGCCACACCGTAAGGCTTGGCACTTAAAATTAGTCGTCAGTTTACATGATGTTGGTCTGGCATCAGAACTACAAAAAGTACTCAATGGAGAATATCAGGCAATACTTGCTGGCAAACAATCAGAAGTAAAAGTAGAAGTGCTGAAAGTTGTACTAGAGGGTATGGGTGCATTGTTTGGGCATCCACTACCTAAAAAATTAACCATTTTAGACTTTGGCAATGGCACGACTTTGTATTCTCGTTACAACCGGGGGCAGCGAGAAGTTCACACTGCCTACCCTATCGGTGTAGAAGTTCTCATTGATGATATCTCCCAAAAAATGAAACATTTAAATGGCGGAAAAATCGGAGATCCTTCCATTATCCGATTTTGTTTGGAAATGGGGCATACCAGATACAGCCGTGACATCGATATCAAAGATATATACAGTGCCAGTCTTAAAGATTGGTATGAAAAATACTTGAAGAAAGTGGTGAATCTGACACTTGATGCCAAGCACCAAGGGGATGAAATCTGGGCGATTGGTGGAGGCTGTCTCTTACCTGGATTTAAGAAGCTGTTGGAGAAAAACGGCTTCAAAATCCTGGACAATCCGGTAGAAGCCAATGTCTTTGGGCTTTTAGAGATGGCAAAGACCATCAGCAGCAAGAATTCAGCATCTACATCTATTAAGTGATCGCAATGGCAGACAAAATTGACTTAACCCCAGAAAAAGTTCGGATCAAAGATAGCTACCGAGAGCGGATATTTGCCGAATCACAGCAACTAGGTAAAAGTTACTTAGAGACACTTTACTTTATCATTGATTGTTATTTTGCTTTCAGAAAGGGTGCATTTCCCACACAACAAGTAGCTTTCACCCCGATTAATACTGAAGATAACAAACTCTCTTCAAGGACTCAAGACCCATCTATTATCGAAAACCAAGAGGATTCTGATGACCAAACCTTCACTCTTGATTTTGAGTTGTAAGGGAAGTATGGCACTGCTGCTTCTATAGTGCGTAAGTCAAGCGATCGCACGATAGCGTCATCGCTTTCTTTTGCATAAAGAAAATAGTTCTAGCACCTCTGTTTGCTAAAGTAATTCTAAGGCGCGTGAATTTCCGAACAATCCAGAGACATCACAACAATGAGAATACTTCATGGCACCTGGATACCAAACGAGGAAACTGACTTTATCCAGTCAGGGTCTTTTTACTTGTGGGTAGAAACTCAATTATCCCAAAAAAGTCACACCAATAGTCAACAAATTCATCCTGGACACTTGGTAGAATCCCAATTAATCGCCTTTTTAGTACAAGAATTGGGAATTAAAGAAGACAATACTAAATTTTCCCAACGCATATCTCCTAAATACTTTGCCTTACCAACCACCAATAATCAGCCCCTACCTTCACCAGAATTAACCAAGTATTTAGAAATTGAGTTGACTGACAGCTATGAAGAATTCCAATACTGGCAGGTAGATTGTTATGAAACAGTAGTATCTACCAAAAATGCCACAGCACTTAATATTATCAAATTACTTAAAGATATCCATTTTTTAGCAATATATAATGCGGAGAAGTTTCAAATTGGTTCAGATTTATTATTTTGGTATCATTACACTCAAAGTTTTAAACAAGTAATCCTCAAAGACCAATTTATTCCCGCCCTAAAATATCGACAGTTATCATCGGAAAATCCGAAGAAAAAAGGCAAAAGCAAGGCTGATAAAGTAGCATTTGAAATTTATGCCACCTGGGAAATTATTTCGGAACAATATGAAGCAAATATTCTTAAATATATTGACTATATGCCACTAATATGTGTGGCAGGTAAAGCAAAAATTAGCGATTTAATTGAGTTTTTTTGATCGAGAAACACTATTGCGTCACTTTTCCGAATATGTACTTGATGATTTAGTGACTCACACCCCATCAACAGCTGCTTTTGACAAACAAATTACTGATTCTCTAATTGAATCTTGCTTTTACCCTCGTCAGCATAACCCACTAACAACAAATACTGCCCTCGATGAATATCGGCAATGGTTGATATGGAAAACCAAAATTACCCGCACTCAAGCTGATTCACCTTTTCATCTATGCTTCCAGTTACATTCTCCTGATAATGAACAAATAGACAATTGGCAAATTCAATTTCTAGTAGCCAGTAAACAAGATCCATCCTTGAAGTTAGCGTTAGCAGACTACTGGACAATGAATCAATTTACCAAAACTGGCGTACATAAAGATTTTGGTAAAGATTTTGAAACAAATTTACTGCTGAATCTGGGGTATGCAGCCCGGATGTATCCCAAACTCTGGCTTGGGTTGGAGACAGATAAGCCAACAGCAATGCAACTTACCTTAGATGAAGCATTTGACTTCCTTACTGAAAGTGCTTGGGTACTGGAAGACTCAGGATTCAAAGTAATTGTACCTGCTTGGTATACTCCGGCAGGTCGTCGTCGCGCCAAAATTCGCCTCAAAGCATCGGGTAGCAAACTTGCTGCAACGAAAGGGGAAACAAAAAGCTATTTTGGCTTAGACTCACTGGTGGAGTATCAGTATGAGTTGGCGATTGGGGAGCAAACTGTCACACCTATTGAATGGGAACAACTGATTAATGCTAAAACTCCCCTAGTGCATTTTCGCGGTCAATGGATGGAATTAGACCGGGATAAAATGCAGCAGTTACTCGACTTTTGGCAGTCAAAAGGCTCCGAACAACCCCAGATGACCTTACTGGAGTTTCTACAACGCAGTGCTGAATTGGGGTCAGAATGGGAAATTGAACATGACGAAGCTTTGTCAGAGATGATAGCAAAGCTACAAGATAAAAGTCGCCTAGAACCAATTTCTGAACTTGATAATCTGCAAGGCACACTCCGAGAATATCAAAAACGTGGTGTTTCCTGGCTACAATATCTAGAAAATTTGGGATTAAATGGCTGTTTGGCAGACGATATGGGTTTAGGTAAATCCGTGCAGGTGATTGCCCGATTAGTGCAAGAGAAGGAGTTACATTCAGCTCTGAAAGTAGGAGAAAAGATTACTTCTTTATCTGCCCTGCCTACACTATTAATTGCCCCTACTTCTGTTGTCGGCAACTGGCAGAAAGAAATTGCTAAATTTGCGCCTCATTTAAAAACTATGGTGCATCATGGTAGCACTAGGCTGCAAAATCTAGCTGACTTCAAAGCTGCTTGTAAACAAAACGATGTGATAATTAGTTCTTTTACTTTAGTCCGCAAAGATGAAAAGTTATTGAGCGGCATTGAGTGGCAACGTTTAGTACTGGATGAGGCACAAAATATTAAAAATCCGAATGCTGCCCAAACTAAAGCTATTTTAAAATTAAGAGCTAAACATCGGCTGGCATTGACAGGTACTCCTGTAGAAAACCGCTTACTGGATTTATGGTCAATTTTTAATTTTCTCAATCCTGGTTACTTGGGTAAAGAAGCCCAGTTTCGGAAAATTTTCGAGATTCCGATTCAAAAAGACAATGACCGCGTGAAATCTGCCACCTTGAAAAAACTGGTAGAACCTCTAATTCTGCGAAGGTTAAAAACTGACCAGTCTATTATTAATGACTTGCCAGATAAAGTGGAACAAAAACTCTACACCAACCTGACCAAAGAGCAAGCATCGCTTTATGAAGTGGTGGTACTAGATGTAGAAAAACAATTGCAATCAGCAGAGGGAATTCAACGCAAAGGATTGATTCTTTCAACCCTGATGAAATTAAAGCAGATTTGTAATCACCCAGCCCAATTTCTGCAAGATGGGAGCGAATTTTCACCACTGCGTTCGCACAAACTCAGTCGGTTAGCAGAGATGGTTGAGGAGGCAGTTGATGAAGGAGAAAGTTTACTCATTTTTAGTCAATTTACGGAAGTGGGTGAAAAGATTGAGAAACATCTCAAACACAGTCTGCATTGCAATACTTACTATTTGCATGGTGGCACTAGTCGCCCACGTCGAGAACAAATGATTACCGAATTTCAAGACCCAAATACAGAACCATCGGTTTTTATCCTTTCCTTGAAAGCAGGGGGCGTAGGTATCACCCTCACGAAAGCCAACCATGTCTTTCACTTTGACCGTTGGTGGAACCCAGCAGTTGAAGACCAAGCAACTGACCGTGCTTTCCGTATTGGTCAAAAAAGAATGTCTTTGTGCATAAATTTGTTGCCATTGGAACTCTAGAAGAGAGAATTGACCAAATGATTGAGGATAAGAAAAAACTCTCTAATGCTGTTGTTGGTAGCGATGAATCTTGGCTCACCGAATTAGATAATGAAGCCTTTAAGCGGTTGATTTCATTGAATAAGAGTGCAATTTTGGAGTAGATATTATGGCTAAATTTAGTCGAACTTGGTGGGGCGATCGCTTTATTCAAGCACTAGAAGCTTTTACAGATGATAACCGACTCAAAAGAGGACGTTCTTATGCTAGCGGTGGTAAAGTCAAAAGCTTTGAGATTGACTTAAATAAAATTACTGCCAAAGTCAGAGGCTCAGTTAATCCCTATTTTGGAGTTTACAAAGAACCAACTTATAATATAGAGATTCAGATTACACCTATTGCTAAAATCCGTTGGAATGAAGCTATCCAAAAGCTTTCTTCTAAAGCCAGCATCATTTCTCGATTGCTTCTAAATGAAGTCCCAGAAAATATTGAAGATACTTTCTCTCATTTGGGACTACATTTATTGCCCCATAGTAGTAAGGATTTCAAAACTAAATGCTCTTGCCCAGATTATGCGAATCCCTGTAAGCACATTGCTGGAGTTTACTATTTAGTGGCTTCTCAATTAGATAATAATCCCTGGTTGTTATTTGAATTACGGGGATTATCGAAAGCAGAACTTCAAGCCAAACTAGCTGATTCTCCTTTAGGAAAAGCTCTATCTGAGGAATTGAATACTAAGGAAATTCCTTTAGAACTTTCTAATTCGCTGTACACTAAGCTAGAAAAGCAATCTCTTAAGCAAATGCCAAATGCCAGAGAATTTTGGTTAGGTACAAAGCGATTACCACAAACTATTGAAGTGGCGACTCCAAGTAGTATCTGTGCAATTTTGATTAAGAAACAAGGGGATTTTCCTGATTTCTGGCACAATGATACTTCCTTTATTGAAACAATGGAAGAACTGTATCAGCGAGTCAAAACCAAAAATCATCAGTTCTGATTTCAGCGCTGATAACGACATCGTAAAGTAATTTCTTTTTAGATATTAATTGCCGTTATAATTTTTTACCTTGAAAAAGCATACGCACATATTTTATGCCTTGAAAAACTCCACTTCTGAAGACGTATTTAATAATGGATTTATTTGACCAGCATCTTGCAAAAATAACTGAAGAATCAGCACCCCTAGCGGCTCGGATGCGTCCACGGACACTTGATGAATTTATTGGTCAAGAGCATATTATCGGGCAAGGAAGACTACTGCGGCGTGCTATTAGTTTGGATCAACTGTCTTCCTTAATCTTTTCTGGCCCACCAGGGACTGGCAAAACTACTCTAGCCCGCGTTATTGCTAACACCACCCGCGCTCACTTCATCGCTATCAATGCTGTACTTTCAGGAGTAAAAGAAATTCGATCGGCAATTGAAAAAGCCCAACAAGAGCGTAAGTTTCATAATCAACGAACTATTCTTTTTGTCGATGAAGTCCATCGTTTTAATAAGTCTCAGCAAGATGCTTTATTGCCTTGGGTAGAGAATGGTACAATCATTCTCATTGGTGCTACCACCGAAAATCCTTTTTTTGAAGTCAATAAAGCACTTGTCAGCCGTTCGCGGATTTTTCAACTTCAGCAATTAACTGATAAAGATTTATACAAAATTCTTGAGCAAACATTAGCTGATTCGGAACGCGGTTATGGTAAGTTAACAGTACAAATTGACACAGATGCTTTAGCTCATCTAGTTAATGTTGCCAATGGTGATGCTCGTTCATTATTGAATGCTTTGCAACTAGCTGTAGAGACTACACTCCCCGATGCTACAGGTGTTATTCATATTCCTCTAGCAGTGGCAGAAGAATCTATTCAACAACGTGCTGTTTTATACGACAAAGAAGGGGATGCCCATTTTGATACCATTAGTGCTTTTATTAAGAGCTTACGAGGTTCTGACCCAGATGCAGCACTCTATTGGCTGGCCAAAATGGTTTATGCCGGTGAAGACCCGCGCTTCATCTTCCGTCGGATGTTAATTCTTGCTAGTGAAGATATTGGATTGGCTGACCCACAAGCAGTTGTCGTTACAAATGCCTGTGCTGAAGCATTTGATCGCGTGGGAATGCCGGAAGGACGTTATCATTTGGCGCAGGCTGTACTTTATTTAGCGACTGCACCAAAATCCAATAGCATTATGGGCTTTTTCGATGCTTTAGCCGCAGTAGAAAATGAAAATGTTGCAGAAGTCTCCACTCATCTTAAAGATGCTAATCGGGATAAAAAAGGTTTTGGGCATGGGGCGGGTTATCTCTATCCTCACGCTTATCGAGATCATTGGGTAGAACAGCAATATTTACCCAAGAGCTTGCAAGGTCAATTGTTTTATCAACCATCAACCCAAGGTTATGAACACCAAATCGCAACACAAGTGGCGCGTCGTCGGGAAGCCCAACTTGCTGCAATAGTAGAAGGTATTGGTGTTGCACCAATGGAAGTCATGACTTATGGAACTGTTGACCGAGCAGATGAGCGTTGGTTACAACGTACACTTTCTCAGGTAAGTACACAATTAGCATCGGTGCGCGAACGCATTTTCACTTTCGCTCAATTACAACGTCATCACTTAGTATTGGATCTAAATGCCGCCACTGGTTTACTTACTTGGGAAGCAATTCGGCAAGTTCCTGAAGGTGGGGTTTATGCCTGTGTTCGCAATCGCTCTGATACCAATGCTTTAAATGAACTTACTGCGGCACTTCCTGAAACAATGCGACCAATAGTTTTTACTGCATCTGTTGCACAGATACCTGCTATGCTGGCATCTCTTGCACCAAATGTACAGTTTGACTCTATTATCGGGCGCAATGTACTAGCCTCGGAATCGGATAAGGGACTTGCTGCTCAAATTTTAACTCAATTGCTCCCCCACTCAGCCAAGCTTATTTTAGCTGAGACAGTACCTCGTCATACCCAAAGGTTTTACCGCTTACTGCCCAGCCAAAATTTAGATGCCCAATTGTATAAGCGATTAGTTTTAGCAGAAGAAGCTATTTATACAGATGTCTCTGACCCCATGCTTAACTGGGACGCTGATGATGATTTGCGTCACGCTTTTGCCTCAAATGGGCACTGCGTACAAGTAGGTCTTGAGCAGTATTTGACACCTATGCACATCTCTGATAATTTTATCAAGCGTTTATTTACTGCTAATCCTAATCGACCAAGTTATGCAGATCGTCTAGCTGCAAATTTGACAAGTGAGGAAATAAATATTGTTAAAAATTTATTTGTTCGTTACTTACTCAACCAATCCGTTAATTGGTCAAGCACTGTGGCATTTTTAAATATTAGCGCATGAACATAATAGGCTATCAAATCACAGTCATTTATAATTATGATTTTCACTCCTGCAATTACTCGGAACTACGTCTTGATCAAAACGAAGAACTGAAACTGAGGTAATATTTTTCCTTGCCTTCGCTTTATTTGTAGATGAGTATGAACTGTTCAAAAGGATTTTAGAGAATTATGCCAATTAAAAACACATTAATCTGAATGTTGGAAGTTTTCTTAATCCCGCAGATAAAAAGATAGTTGTCAATTTAGCTAGTGAATATATTTTAACTTTAATCACGCAAGAGTTAAAAACTCGTTACTCCCCAGAAACTCAAAAACAATTACTTGAGGAGAGTTCCCAGTTGTTGCCTGATTTCGTGCTACAAGAATTATTAAAGCGCCAAGAACAGGTAGTAAACGTTAACCCCGACACCTTACAGCGCTTCCGGCTATTATGCAATACAGTTTTTCTCCTTGCCCTCTCCTATCAAAGCTTTCAGATTTGGGGATGTACCTCATAGCTGCCGTAAGTGCTGTAATAGTGGTTAACTGTCAAATAGCAGAGACAGAAGCCGATGATTTAGGATTTGATTTAAATGTCGAAGCATATTTTGTCATTGCAGATACAACAGGTAAAAATCATTTTCGGGCTAATAGGATCGGACTTTGGTCAAATATATGGGGTGATGAAGAAAAACTTTTTGATTTAGAAGATGAACTAGGTGAGCAATTCTGGACAAATTATCAAATTCAGTTGCTCTTTGATGAAAAAAATCAGCAAACAATCGAGCTAGAAATATCACAAACAGATGACTATGAAGCAAGATTACAATTTTACCCTTCTTTTCAAAAGTTTTTACCATCTATAGTTCCCTTTACGGATAATGACTTTTAAAATCCACGATTAAACCAAAATTTGCACAGCATTTATGGCGCTATCGTCCTGATGGTGGTGAAGACAGCTTTTCTATTTCTGCTTGAACATTTCCTGCTTTAACAATTTGATGGAGAATTGAGTTTATTCCTCCTCCTGGTCTTCATCTTCGGACTCCTCTTCATCCTCATCATATTCATAATCAGCATAGTCTTTCCCGTGTTTTTCGTACCACAAACGTTCTTCCTCAATAGCCGCCTCTCGCTGTATCCTTTTCCGTTCTGCCATCTCTGCTTCTAGGCGTTCTTGCTCTAATTTCTCCTTCTCGATTCTTTCTTTCAAAAGCCTTTCCCGCTCTTGGGTTTCTTGTTCTACCCTCTCCCTCTCAAGTCTGATTAATCGCTGCTCGATTCGCCAACAGTAAAAATCTAATGCTTTACCCGTCGCGGCTCCGGTAATTGTACCACCCACTAGAAAGATGAGTCCGGTTCTCCAGCCTTCAATCGGGCCACCGCTCCACTGCAAGCTTTTTTGGTTAAACCACACCAGCACCGAAAAGACGGAAATTCCAACTACCGTATTAATGAGTGCAAAAATCCTTGGTGTCAACTCAGTCTGTCGCAGTATTAGCCACTGTCCCAGCCAGAGTATTGCGCTAAAAATCACCGCCGCGATCGCGCTCATCACCAAATGATCTGGATATGTGAACGGATCTAATATCATGTTAATAATCAATGGCACGAATATCAGCACACAGAGCAAAAAGCCAATGAATAGGCCAGCAATACTTATCAGGCTCCAGTAGCGACCGAGATAACCAAGGCGGAATTCCAATATCCACTCTTGTACGGGGAGCATCGTGATATAAAACGCGATTCCTGCACTGACATAATCGAGCATTGGACTAAGTAACTGTATATTTAGCGTATTTGGCACAGTATGCCATTAACGTCAACGGACAAGAAAGATACTAATCTAAGACGAATTGAAGCGATTATTGCTGAAAAGTTTCTCACTCCATGTGATCGCCTGGGCGGTTATAACATCGTACTCTGGAAAGGGATTTGCCTTTTTACTGGTTGTCGTGTATCAGAAGCACTAGCACTCCAGACGACTGATATCAAATCTGGTGCTATCACTGAGAACAAGTCTACCACCAAAGCTTTGCAGCATTGGCTACTGAAAGCTTTGCCAGACCTCAACTCTAACAATCAATGTAATAATTTTTACAACTTAATTTTCTTACTTGGGCATTATTCAACTCCAGTAATAACAAAGTTGGACATTTTTTGTTATTCCCGGTAGGATTATTGCTATGAGCCTATCAAGAGGTAGCAGATGAACGTTTCTCTGACCATAGAACTGGAAAAGTGGGTGCAATCCAAAGTTGAAAGCGGTATGTACACTTCGGCTAGTGAAGTGATCCGTGAAGGTCTGCGGCTGCTCAAAGAGCAGGATGCCCTCAAAGCAATACGCCTTGCCGAGTTACGTAGGGAGATACAGCAGGGGATTGATAGCGGAGAATCTACACCGCTAAACATGGATGAAATTATCGAATTGGCTAAACAACAACGGCAGACGAGAGAATCCCCATAATGGCGACAATTCTTATAAAACCGTTAGCACAAGCTGATTTATTGGATATTTGGAATTTTATTGCCAGTGACAGCTTTGATAAAGCAGATCAGCTTCTAAAAAAAATAGACAGTCAGCTCAAAATGTTGGCATCAAACCCAGGTATGGGAAGAAAACGCGATTCCTTAGCACCAAATCTGCGAAGTTTTCCACTAGGGAATTATCTAATTTTCTACCGTTCTATAAACCAAGGGATTGAAGTTATTCGTGTTATACATGGGGCAAGAGACATTCAAAGCCTTTTTGAAGAAGATGATGAGTAAGTCATTCTTCAATAGTTAGATTTTTGCCAACACTCCTGCTTTCTCTTTATTACTTGCGAAAAAATCAGTTTTGAACATCCTTACAGTTGGCTGACTGTATACCCTGCTCTAAAGCACTCGATAACTGCATCTAAATTACCTGACTTTAGATGTATGTGCCAGACCTTGATTATAAGAAACCTGTGCTTGCTCTAAATTAACCGTCTCCATAGCGTTGTTCTCCTTTTTCATCACCTTAAAAAGGCTATTTAAGATAAATCTATCTTTGTAAGTCTATTTGTTGTGTTTGAGATTTAGCTAATATTTTATCAATTTGAGTATTAACATCCTCAAAAGTTTGCAATATCTGTGGAGTTAGTTTGTTAGTCTGCACTCTCCCTGATTGCAAGTTTAAAATTACCTCCCCATTTTTCTGCGAAATAGTTAAATCCCTCTGCTGGGTATTGAAAGCCAAGTCATAAATTTTTCCAAGAAATTGAGTGCCATTTTCATTAGACTTACCCCAGACCATGCCAATCCTTTGAGCAATTTGAGTCAGCCGACTGATTCTTTCAAGCTCAAATATATCTTTATTCATTACTGTCAACGCTTCGGCTGATAATTGCTCACCAGCTTTAAACCCATTTGCCACTTCTACAATGCGTTTTTTGTAATTCTCCGACTTCCCTAACTTATCGGCGGCATTGTACCAATTTCTTAAGTCATCAATAGTGACTGATTGAGTTTGGACTGTTTGGTTGGGTACGGCTCTGTTTTGTGGTTCAGGAAACGGGACTATAAAACCCTCCACATAATCCCCCAATGGCTCTAGGTGCAGTCCCCACACCTGCTGTTTACCCGTGAATAATTCTGGTAATGCTTTGGGTGAGTGCTTTTCCATATCACCCCACTGCTGTTGATAAACAGGGTCAGCAATCATGTCAGGTGTAATTTGATACTGTTGACCGACTCGAAAGGCGACTTGTTTATCAATTCCTGTAGCTAGAGCAATATCACCTTCCTTAAACCCATACTGTTTGTATGGCTCTTTAGCTCTAGTCGTATGAGTTCGACCATATCCTCTCATCGCATCAATGCAAGTATCCACGGGTAAAAAATTGGTGTCACCATGCATCATTAATGGGTAGTTCATCGGAATCGGTTTGCCTTTGATGACAGGAGGGGCGACATTTTGAACCTCTTGGTTTGGGTGGAATTGAGCGCTTTGTTGAGGTGGGGACAATGCTGATTGAGATGGAGGTTTCAAAAACTGTGGTCGTGTGGCGAGGGAATTAACTCTTTGTTGATAGTCACTATCCGTTTCAATAATTGCCCCGAATTTCTTGGTCATGTTCTCCAAAGTTTTGGCAGGGATGGAGCTATCAACCAAGTTAAATACCGCTAGA